>CAIUYS010000476.1 GCA_903903365.1 uncultured Methylococcaceae bacterium | reverse complement strand
GTTGTATGCTTTGTAAGTGCCATCCATGGCAACTGGATTCCGGCGATCCATGCCGGAATGACGGCTCTGGGACTTGTGGTAATATCAATTCTTCTTATGACCAGCTTACATTTTAATTATGTGTTACCCACTGTAAATCACATAGAGCCGGATTTCTTCACCCGGTCATTGCGTCAAAACCTGTCATATATAGCTTTGCACGGCCGCATTAAGGGTAATCGGAGCCTTTAATGGTCAAGAGGGGATCAATGGGTAGAGTGCTCCCGGCGGACGCTTAATCGGACACCATCAACGTCACTATAAAATCCCGGTAAAAAAATAGGGACTAATAATTGATGGTCATAATCAGGGTATCGCTGTAGTTTCCGGCGCTGACGTTTTGACCGGCCGGAATCCGCCCATAGATCGGGTAATTGTTGCTTACCGTGCTTAAGCCCAGGCCGTAACTATCGTTTAGCACCGCAGTTCCAAAACTGCCATCGCCCCAAATAAACAAATGGTTAGCCTGCGTGTAGACATTGTAGGCAAGCACATTGCCGCCGCTGGTCAGAGTTCGCGTTCCGTAAGTGCCTGAACCACGGCCTAGCTGTATCTCGTAAGCTACGCTGGCGGTTTCGCTTAGGCCGGTACAACTGACGCTCAGGTTTCCGACAGAGTAATTTTCGTGTAGAGAAAACACCTCATATTCGCCAAAACTGAGGCCGCTAGAACTCAGCGAACAGGTGGCCTCCGCATGAACAGAACCGGCCGCACACAGTAACAGCGCAAAAACGCCGATAAGTTTTAATTTCATGGTTTTACCCCCAAACAAGTATATGAGCCCAGATTCGGCAAAGGATCTTCCATTTCAGGATAGGCTACGGAAAATTCGCAGGATTGTCCCAGCCAAGTGGCGCGGACGCTATTAGTGGCTTGCAAGCCGGTTATAAAAACTTCGCCTTTTAACGCGACCGGAAAGGTTTCGGTTTGTCCGACTATTTGCACCAGCGAGCCGGAGGGCATGGGCTTGCCATCCGCTAAAACCAAGGTAAACAGCGCACCGCGCGAGCGTTTAATATCAAAGCTCAGCTCATAGCCGCTACGATAATAAGGCACGGCCTCGGTCTTTAGGTTTTTAAACTGGGCATCCAACGGTAGATCGGCCTGATCAATGCTGATTGGATTACGCTGGTAAGGGCGCAATCCGGTCAATAAAATATCGCCGTTCGCATCGGTAACGCCAGCCAGCTGATTATCCGCATAGACGTGGACATTCGGGATGCCTGGCACATGAACCACCGCAAAACTGCTGCTTAAGCGCTTGGAAAAGTGTGGCCGCCAGTCCATCATCGCAACACCGCCGCTTATAGTGCCGCGATAAGCGGCTTGCCCGCTCGCATAAGAGACTTCGGCACTGTATAGGCCGACCTCGTTTTGCAGCATACCAGCGGCGCTATACTTTTCAGTACTGCCCTCTGTGGCCTGCACCCGATAGCCAAAACCACTGCCGCGCGGAAGGTTCTGCTGGACTTGCAGCATCGCTTGCTGGCCGTTCTGTTGTTCGGAGGCGCCAAGACTGGCGCTGGTTTTCTCACCCAGGCTCGTCGAAAAGTTCAGCGACAAAGTGTCATTAGGCAGGCCATCCAGCGAGCGCATATAACTCAGATTAATAGAACCGATCTTGCCCAAAGACACGTTATAACCAACCG
This sequence comes from uncultured Methylococcaceae bacterium, assembly GCA_903903365.1. Taxonomy (GTDB): domain Bacteria; phylum Pseudomonadota; class Gammaproteobacteria; order Methylococcales; family Methylomonadaceae; genus Methylobacter_C. The sequence continues at coordinate 5,668 of CAIUYS010000476.1, read as the reverse complement.
TCGCCAGCTTGACATTGAGTTTATCCCGGTTATTTTGTTGTATATAACCCAGGTTAAAACCACCGTAGACTCCCAAATTTAAGCTCGTTGACAGGCTGCTGACCGCCAGCGGCGCCAATACGTCGGCTTGTGCGCCGATTTGCGTATAATGCTGTCCGGCCAGTCGGGTGCTTGCGGAAAGACTTAAGCGGCCCAGTCGGCGCTGAAAGGCCGCAGTTGCCAGCGGCGTTAAGCCGTAAGCATTGTGACTGGCGGCTGCAGAAACAGTGAGTACGCCCAGTTCAGGGTATAAATAGCTGCCGTTGACCCCCAGGGTCTGCTGGTGCTGCAACAGCTCCGTGTGCATTTCGCCGGTCAACTGATCAGTCCAGCCATAACGGTGGGTACCGGTAGCAAACGGACTGCCGTAATCCAGGCTGACACGTCCGTAATTTTGTCGTATCAAGCCGGTTTCATAAGAATAACTGTGTAGACCCTGGCTTAATAACTGCGGCGTTATATAAAACGGCTGGATCATCACCTGCTCGCGTCCCAGCATGTCTTTGACCACAATGCGGGCATCGCCCTGCCCGGTCATCATCGGCACATTGGTAATGGAAAAAGGCCCGGCTTCCACCTCCGTGCGCAGCTTCAATGCATTGTCTACAAAAATATCAACGGTAGACGGCAAGACGGCCTCGCCGGCGACCGCCAGCGAAGGAAAGGCAACAAAGCGCGGCTGGGTGGCAAAATTGCTGGCCCATTGCAGGCCGCCGAAATGCACTGCGCCGCCCCATTGGCCGGACTGGCTGTTGGTGTCGCCCAGACGCAGACTGGTCATGGACGCAGGCATATCGGTAGTCCAGGTGCTATCCATGCGGATAAACTGCGGCGCTGTGCTGAGGTTTTTACCGACCATAGTCATCGTGCCGACGCCCAAACTATTGAATATGCCGGACTCGGTAAGTACGCCCAACTGCAAGATCTGCTTGTTATACTGAGCGCTGCCATCGTAATTGAAAAATCCGCCCAAGCTTGAGGCTATCGCAGTGGGCGAGGCCGTCGCACTGTTGTAGCTGCTCGATAAAAACAGCTCGGCCGCCACGTCGATGGCAATGGCCTGCTTGGCCTCATCCACTTTGTAACTGCTTTTGCCTAGCGCATCCAGCGGATAAAAAGCCTCGCCCTGATAATCCTGAGCAGCCGTCTCCGGCAAGCGTAAACGCCAGCGCTGCAAGTCTTTAGCGGCAGCCCAGACTTGCTTGTCGGCAGCGCGTAGAAACAAAACAGACTCCTGCTGATCCTTGCCATTGAGGCTTACAGACCAAAAATTTTCTTCAAAGGCCGTCGCAACCGGGGCAGACAAGGCCGAGACCGCCTGCGCCAAGCTCGGCGAAAAACACCCAAAACCGGTTAACAACAGCAGCGTAATGACCTGGCGTAGCCCTGTAAAACGGGATACCTTTGTAAGAGATGTTATCTGGGTTAGACACTGGAATAACATGGTAGCGGGCGAAGTAGCAATGGCACGCTGGCTTGTAAACCCCACGTATTAAGTTGATAGCCAGGTAGAGTGCGCATCGCGCACGATTATTCGTAAACTTCATGTTTCCGCAAAGTGCGCGGTGCGCACCCTACCTGGCTAAGTTATAGCGTATTCATCGCGGGCGCGGCCCGCTCCTACATTCATTAGCTTGTTGCGTATAGCTTGTAAAACCCGATTAAAGTTGACAACCCTATTTTTGCAGCACATCAAGCAGGTCGGAGTCCAGGTCGCCGCTGTCGGTATGGGCCAACACTCGCAGCTTAATACCAACTGCCGGTGCCGGAATATCCTTGACCACCAGCTTGCGGCTTTGACCGGGCAGCACGTAGGCGGAAACGGTCTGCTTGCCCAGTTCTTTACCGGCAACATCCGCCAAGGTAAAAGTGAGCAGTTGTAGATGAGCGTTGCCGTTATTGCTTAGGCTTAACTCTAGCCGACCGTTGGACGTGCGGTAAATTTTCCAGGCGACAGCATTAGGTTGTATAACCGTCGGCGCCACAAACACCGGCACACCCATGCGCAGGATCATATTCATGCCGGTAACGCCGGGCTTGGGCGCGGAAGGCGCCTCCTGCATGAACACGCGGTAAGTCAGTTCACGTTGCGCGTCGGGCACGCGCCGCAAGCCTAGCCTCACCACTTGGGCGCCGCCGACCGGGATGGTGAAAATGGGAGGCGTAGCGATAATGTCCCGGGTTGGATTGTAAACATCCTGCTCGCCCTGCTGCGACCAGCTTAAGGTCTCCAGTTGCACTACCGTCGGCTCGGTGCCGCTATTAGTCACAGTGATTGCGCTGACCGGCATAGCCGGAGACAGCGTAACGCGCAACGGACTAAGCTTAAAGGAGCCTGCGCTAACCGCGCAGACTCCACTTAGCAGCAGCGCCAGACCAGCAATTGCTTGGTTCAGCACTAGTTTCCGCATCAGTATGCTATTGTCGCGATTACAGTGTCGCTATAAGTGCCAGATCCTAGACCATCTGCAAAGTCAATTGTATGTGCATAAATGGGTATTTCTAAAGCATTGCCAGACTGTTGACTGACAAATTGTTGTGAGCCCGAGCTTCCAATGATACCCCATGGGGTATTCCCAGCTACATCAGATGTAAGTTGGTACGCGATAGACTCATTGCTACCGGGATTACTAGCAGAGACCATTCTACGTATGTCGCCATAATTATCAGTATAAATACCATTTGCTCCTGAGCTTAAGCCGATTTCACCATGTGTACCCATGTTACAATCCGCGGCGACAACCCCTTGTGCAATGTTAACAGTTGTTGAGCTAAGTAGGCCAAATTCAATCGGGCTAACACTAATATTACATGTAGCAGCAACAGTCGCGCTAACTTGTATAGTTGTCGTTTTCTGCGCAGCATAGCTGGTAGAGCAAAAACTGCCTGTTGCCAGCACGGCGGCCACGGTCAAGCCCAAGGTACGGGTTTTTAAGAAGGTATTTTTCATTGATTTTTCTCACTCGAGTCAATGGTTATAGAAATAGATCAACTGGTCTACTAGAGGTGTCTCTAGCTTTGAGTTGATTGCATTAGTGCAGGAGCAGAATAAACCAAGAGAAATATGAAATAAAGAAAAGAATTGTATCCAAATGTAACAGAAACTTTGGTATTCGTTTATTTACTTTTTTTACTTGCCAGGTTGATCTTGGCAAATTGATCAGTAGGTGCGAATTCATTCGCCCCAGGGCGGGCTGTCAACATATGAGGGGTAGAGTCTTTACGCTCACGGTCAAGCTGGAGCTAAACTGCCCGTTGCGCATTGATATGTTGCTCTGCCGTTTTTTAAACGGCGGGCAGGATAAATCATGCTATTGCCCCGTTGTCGAAGGGCAAGACGTCTACCTGTGAGGGGGTTCCGTGGCTTAGCCGATTGATGCCGATCAGAATTTTATAGTGACGTTGATGGTGTCCGAGTAGGTGCCTGCCGGGACATTTTGACCGTCGACAATTTTGACCGGGAGAATCAAGGTCGCACTGCTGGAAGTGCCGACATAGGCCATACCGGTGTCAGCGGTATTTCCCCAGGTACTGCCGTTAGCCTGGGCAATCGTGTAAGCGAGTTTAACTCCATTAGGCCCTGACATTTGGCGCTGCGGCACTGCATCCTGCGACGCGGAGCCGGGGTTAACACCCTGATCCAGTAAAATAACAGCGGCCGTTCCGGACGGCAATTGCACCGTTAACTGTGCTTGTGCGATGTTGTCACCTTTTGTTATATCGACAGCACCAAAAGTCGCCGGTTCGGAAACCACCACGACGCTTTCCGCAATGGTGGCCGAGATAGTCAGATTAGCCGTTTTAGAACGGACTGCGTAAGCATCGCCTGCTGCAAATAAGGTAGCTAAAGCCACGGCGAGAAGGGTAAAGGTTGATGTTTTCATTTTATACTAATCCAAATAATGAAAGATTTTCACTGTGTAAAATACCATAACAGCAACTTTTTATTCTTTTTATTTTGTGAGCCGGGTAATTATGGCTGCACAGCGATTAGCTTTCACCGATCACGGCACAGTCGTGATCATAGTAAACCGTAAAGAAATCTTTGCCATCGCGATCTATTCCGCCGGATAAATGAGCAAATCGGCTGTCCTTGATCTTGTTATACCAGGGTTCAAACAGCCGCTCGGAAATTGAAAAGTGCTGGCGCATTGATTGCCCTGTTCGATCGAGCCGTAGGCTTTTATGCCACGCTGGTCAACATTAATGCCTATAACCAACCCGGCGTAGAAGCCGGTAAAAAAGCCGCTGAAACCTTATTGAACCTGCAACGTAAAATACTAACCGTTTTAAAAGACAGCGACCAACCGCTAAAACTGGCAGCAAAGGCAGATTCCGGCGAGCAAATTGAACACGTATACAAAATTGTTCGTCACTTGGCAGCCAATCACCGTGGCGTTGTTTTGCACGGACATCAGACAAAACCTGGAGAACTGGAAGTTAGTTATATCAAAATGTAACAAAGCTTAATAATTGAACATAAAAAATCAGCACAAATTATGGCTACCAACTAAGCCAGGACTGATAACTTTTAGCCGTCATCCCGGCAGGGAACGCCGGGATCCAGTTGCCATGGATGGCAAATCGTAAAGTGGTTAAAAAATAAAAAGCAATTTAACTTATACGGATTCACATCAAGCTATCTTGCCTATTGCACGGCTGGTAAATGCAAATCTGTTTCAGACAGATTTGTGCCGAAAACCAGAGTACAAGTTGGTATTCAGCGATATGACATTGCCACGAATAAAATCGTATACAAAAAAAGTGAGTGCATGTCTTACGAATGCCATCCATGGCGGCTGGATCCCGGCAGTCCATGCCGGCATGACGATGCTTATGTAGTTTTTTACATTGTCACGAAGTATTAATACGAAAGCCTAATCCGGCTACCAACTTAAGCCGGGGCAGATAACTTTCCGGGAACTCCGAGCTGAGGCTCGGCGCTCCCGGAATTAATAGGCCCGCTTTATTTATCTGTCCCGCTTTAAATTGGTAGCCTAAAACTCAGTGAATAACCACCAATCCTTTTTTTATAATTTTCTTTAATTTATTCATTATTCCATCTATAGGTTTTTTTTTGTAATGGTTCATAATGTCTTCAATTTTATTGGTAACTTGATCCTGCATGTTGCTGTTTTGATGCATTTTAATCTCTCCTTGGTATCAATTTAAATCTTACAAGAGTAAGACTCTTTTACAGAGCCCTAACCTAAAAACCAACCTTGTTCAATTGATAAAATGTATCCAAATGTAACAAAGTTGCCATTTATTGGTCGCGCAAAATCAAAATGATAAAACGGAGCAAGCCAGGCAAAATTATATTATTATATTTATTAAAGGCTTGGCCATGATGCTTTGTTAAAGCATTCTCAATTTGGCGACTTAAATGTCACAAAACTGTAACAAATATTTAAATATAATTCAAATAGAAATTACAGTACACTGATACTTTTAGTACTAAAATTGTATATTTATTGATGCTGATACCCGGAAATTGTCAATGTAGTTGTCACCTCGACGGTTAAAACTTACGCTATTTTTCTTGTCTGAATATTTATATCTTTCGCATCACCTTCTTTGGCTTTGTCAGGGTTAAGATGAACCTTTTCGATTCTTTGCCAATTTCGAG
>CAIUYS010000475.1 GCA_903903365.1 uncultured Methylococcaceae bacterium | reverse complement strand
ATCACCTTATACCTATCAACCATAAATTAATCTCCGTAGAGACGCGATTTATCGCGTCTAAATGATAACCCGTGGGTTTTCGGATGTAGGGACACGATAAATAGAGACGCGATAAATCGCGTCTCTACGGTGACGATACCTGTATATTGCCGCCCATATATGGTTCATAGTTTAAGGTGATTTCCGGAGAATATTTTATCCATTAAAAGTAGGATTTTCTCAATAAATCAAGCAAGCGATTGGATTCGTCTAATGGGTAAGTTCTTTCGCAGAAATCACCTTAGTCTATGAATTTTAATTCAAAATACAGGCGCAGCATGACCTACAGTGATTTTTATTACTGTTTTAAAATAGTCTGCAAGGTTTTCCGTGCTTTTTCAAACTCAAATTGTTTAATTTGTTGCGTAAGTTCTTCACAGGCGTCGCCAAATAAGGTTTGTAGGGATGCCTCATGCGTCTCAAATAGTTGGATGGCGGCTGTGTTACTCTGTGCAAGCAGTGTATCGAGTTCCTTAAGAACTGTCTTTAGGGTTTCTTGATCCGGTGGCGGAGTGTTCGGAGGCGGAGGAGGGGTGGATAAGTTCGGCAACGCGGCCGCAATGGCAATTAACTCAAGGCTGATGTTATTGATTTCAGTGTCGATAGGGTCGCTTTGAATAGCCTCATAGTGGCTCTCCCGTAACAGCTCTTCCAATCGTTTCGCCATGGCGGCCAGGTTATCAATTCCCAGTGTTGCTGCCGCGCCTTTAAGCGAATGAACCAGACGTTTGGCTGTCGTTTGATCTCCTTTTGCAAGGCTTGCGGTCAGTACTGTCATGTCATGAGCGTGGGATGCGATAAAAAGATTCAGTAATTCCAGAAATTTTTCGGCATTGCCTCCCAGTAATGACTGGCAATACGGTATGTTTAAACCCGGTACTTTTGCCATTAACACCAAGGCCGCTTCGCTAGCCGTTTTCCGGGCCTGCATTTGTACTGTAATTGATATGTCGTTGCCTGGTACAGTGTTATCGAGCTTTCGATCAGTTTCATTTGTTACTCTGGGCGGCAACCATTTCAAAAGGGTTGTATAAAGCAATTCCGGCTTCAGGGGTTTGGCAAGAAAGTCGTTCATGCCCGATTCGGCACAAGCACGACGTTCTTCAGTGAAGGCATTGGCGGTTAAGGCCACAATCGGTATTGTTTCCCGGTCGGGCAGAGTGCGGATGGTGCGGGTGGCTTCCAGTCCGTCCATATTGGGCATCTGCATGTCCATCAGGATTAAATCATACTGATTGATTTTAGCCTTCTCCACGGCTTCCAAGCCATCTTTAGCAGTTTCCACCACCAAGTCCACACTACGCAGAAGCGCCATAATCACTTCACTAATAATGGCGTTGTCTTCTACCAGCAAAAGCTTTGCGCCTCGGTAACTTTGGCGTAAGTGCGTCTCTGCATTTTCCAAATTCGTGGTTGAGAAAAGGGAGGTAATACAGCTTTGACTGCGTTGCAGTCTGGCGGTAAACCAGAAAGTGCAGCCCAATCCCAGCGTGCTGTCAACGCCGACTTTTCCGCCCATCAGTTGCACGATTCGCCGGGTGATAGGGAGTCCAAGGCCGGTGCCGCCGTATTTACTCGTGTTTACTTGTTCAAAGGGCAGGAACAGGGTAGCCATCTTGTCCGGTGGGATACCTATGCCGGTATCTTCGACCTCAAAACGCACCACCAAATCGTCCCCCTTGTCTTCCAGTAATTTAGCACGTAGGGTGATGGTGCCTTGTTCGGTAAACTTGACAGCGTTACCCGCATAATTAAGTAAAGCTTGGCGCAGACGTATTGGGTCACCGCGTAAACCGAGGGGAACGTTATCGCCATCAACCTGGATAGAGAGCCCTTTGTTTTGCGCGGACTCTTCGATAATAAATCTGACATTATCAAGTATTTCCGAGAGTTTGAAGTCGGTGCTATCCAGTTCGAGTTTACCAGCTTCAATTTTAGACATGTCGAGAACGTCGTTAATAATGGATAGCAGATGATTGGCCGCGGTATCAATCTTGCCTAGTCGTTCGGCTTGCTCAGGTGCCAGTTCGGTGCGGCGCAGTAGATAGGTGAGGCCGATGATGGCCGTCATTGGGGTGCGAATCTCGTGGCTCATTTTAGCCAGGAAACTACTTTTGGCAAGATTTGCAGCTTCGGCGGCTTTTTTGGCTTTGATTAATTCGGCGGTACGCAAGGATACCAACTGCTCAAGGTGATGATGGTGCTGTTCAAGTTCAATTTCGGCCTTTTTGCGCTCACTGATGTCAGTGAGTACAACTCGACATAAAGGTTCGCGGTTATAGCTCTGCACAGCGGTCTCCGTCAGTTGCACCCAAAATTGCGTGCCGTCAGGCTTTGCCATGCGTAACTCGCAGGTTTGTGGTTCACCGGTTTGAAAGAGTTGTTTGCGGTGCAGGTAGAAAATATCTTGATCATCTTTAAAGATAAAGCGAAAGAGCGGTTGCTTAAGCAGGATCCAACGAGCTACGCCCAGTAAGGTAGAGGCGGTTAGGTTGGTTTCCAGGATCAGGCTCTGTTCATTAAGGGTGCAATAGCCTACCGGTGCCAGATCATAAAGGTCGAAATAGCGCTCCCGTGAAGCATCCAGTTCAACATGTGTCCGTTGAAGTTCTTGGTTTTGCATTTCCAGTTCAATCTGATGAACTTGTAACTCATGAAGCATTTGCCGGATTGCTTCGGGCGTCATTGCTTTTAGGGCTTCCAGTGACTGCGATGCGTTTGCCTGCGCTATTTTTTCGGCTTGCCGGCGTAGAGTCAACGCTGAACTTACTGATAAGTCATCCTTATCGGGTTGTTTAGTCATGTTGAGCATCGCCAGGTTTGTTTATTAAATTAATCATGGCTTCTCTTGTTCGTTCGGTGGTTGCTATTGCATACAGCTCTCCTGCTTCATTCCTTAAAGCAGTGGCAGTCATCCATACCTCCACGATAGCGCCCTCTTGTGTTAGCCGTTGTGTACAGTAAGGTTTCATAATTTCAGCCAGGCTAAGCTGATGGACTTTGGCTAACTCATCCTTTCTCAGTGCTTCAGGGATTCGATCACGCACGTTCATTTGCAGCGCTTCGTTTTCACTCCAGCCATACATTCGCACGGCTCCGGGATTCCAGGCCTGAATACGTCCATTGAGATCCTGCATGGTGATGGCATCATTTGCATCATGAACAACGACTGCCAGACGGAGCATTTTATTGGCATTTTCTAACGCCTCTCGTATGCGCACAGTTTCAGTGATGTCAACAAAAGTAATTACCGCGCCCTCGATTATGTTTTCGAGGGTACGGTAGGGTAATATGCGCATGGTGTACCACTTGCCTGCCAAAGACTGCACATCAGCTTCTTTGGGGATCAGGGTATTCAGTACCTCCTGAATGTCTGTAACCAGGCTGTAATAGTTCTGCAGGTTATAGGCAATGTGACTCACGGGTCTGCCAATATCACTCAGAATCAGATTGATGATCTCGCTGGCGGCACTGGTAAAGCGCACTACACGCATACCTAAGTCCACAAAAACGGTGCCGATGCCGGTACCTGCCATTAGGTTGATCATGTCGTTATTGATGCGTGACAGATCTATGACCTTGAGTTGCTGTTCGGTGTTGACCGTAGACAGCTCTTCGTTGATCGATTGTAATTCTTCCTTGGCAGTTTCCAATTCTTCGTTGGTAGATTGCAATTCTTCGATATTGGATTGCAGTTCTTCGTTAGTTGACTTGAGCTCTTCGTTGGCGGTGCTCAGTTCCTCGTTGGTCGCCAGGAGGTGTTCTTCTTTGGCTAGCAAGGCTTGCTCAAGGGCTTCGATGCGTGGGTCTCCACCGGCCTGACCGGCCTGACCGGCCTGACCGGCCTGACCGGCCTGACCGGCCTGACCGGCCTGACCGGCCTGACCGGCCTGACCGGCCTGACCGGCCTGACCGGCCTGACCGGCCTGTCTGT
>CAIUYS010000474.1 GCA_903903365.1 uncultured Methylococcaceae bacterium | reverse complement strand
TATATAATGACCGGAGCCGGTAATGGCCCAAGCCAGTCGTGGTTTATTCATGACACTATTCAAAATCAAAAGGTTTGGGGCATTATACCCGATTCTACACTTCACTTCTTACAGGAACCCCGACATGTTCAGTCAACTCAATAAACCGCTAATTATGGGTATTTTAAATGTTACGCCGGATAGCTTTTCAGATGGCGGCAAATACTCGGGGTTAGATGATGCCCTAATGCAGGTTGAGCGTATGCTGGCCGAAGGCGTCGATATTATCGATATAGGCGGTGAATCAACGCGCCCCGGATCAGATTCAGTAACACCTCAAGAGCAAATACAGCGGGTTGTTCCCGTCATCACGGCTATCAGGCAACAGTTAAAAAGTCCTGTTTTAATCAGTATTGACACTACCTCCAGTAGAGTGGCCAAAGCGGCGCTGGATGCCGGGGCCACTATTATCAACGATGTTTCTGCCGGGCAAGGAGATCCAGACTTATTCACGTTGGCAGCTCAAATGAATGTACCGATTATTTTAATGCATAGCCAAGGCACACCCAAAACCATGCAGGATAATCCTTATTATGATGATGTGGTTCAGGACGTTATTAAAGACTTACAAGACAGAATCAATGCCGCTTTAAAAGCAGGCATTAAAAAAGAAAACATAGCGATAGATCCCGGCATCGGTTTTGGTAAACGTAAACAGGATAATCTGGATTTGCTGGCGCATCTGGAAACACTGGTGAAGTTAGGCTTTCCGGTACTGTTAGGTACCAGTCGAAAACGCTTTATGGGCGCCCTTTGCAACGTGACCGAACCCTCGGAGCTGGTTACCGCAACCGCAGTGACAACCGCCTTAGGCGTTATGGCAGGTGTACAATTATTTCGGGTACATGATGTCAAAGAAAACCGGCAAGCGGCAGATGTGGCCTGGGCAATAAAACAAAGTTTTTAAGTAAAACATCCCAGTATCAAGGTATTAAGCAGAATCGTTGATTGTTAACACTTACCCACATTTATTATCTCCTAAAGTGATTTGGCTAAAACGACTGCCAACACGCCGTAATAATTCAAATACTAACTGTAAGTCTTTGATTTTTAATAACCTATAAGAGCTGTGTAGTTTTTAGTCAATCTAACAAATCTCAATAAAAATTATGAAGTTAGGGAGCAACTCAATTAGTAATACACAGACTTATCCACAGGTTTTGTGGATAAGTCTATAAAGTGCAATCTGTCAAATAGTTAGGGAAAATACTTCATTTAAGGGGATATCCAAGAATGAATGGATAGGTAATTTTACCGACAAGACGCTGAAAAGTGTTAAAATCGTCCCTCAATCAATTTATAGTAGTTCGGGATACACATGCCACAAATCACAATAGAACATAACCCTAGCGAAGAACGTTTAAAAGAATTAAATGTCGCTAATTGGGCCATTTGGGAAAAAGAAGTCTCCAAGTTTCCAATCGATTTTGACGAAACAGAAACTGCGTATATATTGGAAGGCGAAATTTTGGTGACCCCAGAAGGCGGTGAACCCGTGCGAATCTTGCCGGGTGACTTGGTTGTTTTCCCCGAAGGTCTAAACAGCCAATGGGAAGTCGTTAAGGCTTTACGAAAGCATTACAGCTACGACTAAGCCGTTATACTGCAATGTTTGCATACCCAATAACAGGGTATGCAACCTTGTATCGCAACCACTCGACGCTTCTTGACCCTTGTAACACCCGTCCATGATTAAAACAGAAGCAAATCCGGATTTACTGCCACAGTTGTTAGTCGATTTGAATAACGACGGGCAATTGACTGTCTGCTTAACCGGCTGTTGGAATCTTCGTAATTTGGCGATAATGCCTGATCTGCAACAAAAAATAAGCCTTAATACTGTCAATAAAGCCTCGCACTGGGACATGCTTTTGGTGGATGAACTGGATAGTACGGCGGCTTTGATTATCTGGCAATCCTGGGGGAAACAACTACCCGACCGGTTACAGGTTAAACCCGAACACCAACGTTTATTTAATCGCTGGCAGACACAGAGTGTGCCGACAGCAGAACCCGTCAATGCTTGGTTCAATTTATTTTTTAACACGGCTCAACAACTAATTTGGGGCTTTTGGGCACAACTAACAAGCCTGGTCACTTTGTTGGGTCAACTGGTTTTGGATGTGGGCTATCTGTTACGTCATCCGCAAGAAATTCCTGTTTCTGAAATTTCCATCACGATTTATGATGCCGGCGTCAGGGCTTTAGGTATTACTGCACTGGTGGGTTTTTTGATTGGGGTCGTGCTGAGTTATTTATCAGCCTTACAATTAAAAACCTTCGGGGCAGAAATTTATATTATTGATATTCTTGGCTTAAGTATTATTCGTGAATTGGGCCCTTTATTAGCCGCCATTCTGGTTGCGGGTCGTTCCGGCTCATCCATGACGGCGCAAATAGGCATCATGCGGGTTACTGAAGAATTGGATGCCTTGTCTGCGATGGGCATTTCCCATTCTTTGCGCTTGATTCTGCCCAAAGTGATGGCATTGACGATGATCATGCCGCTGTTAAGTGCCTGGACTAGCGCCTCAGCGTTGCTAGGCGGCATGTTTTCGGCGCAAAATACCTTGGATATCAGTTATCAGCAGTTTTTTCTTAAACTGCCTAATGTGGTACCTTTGCTCAATGTATTTATTGGTTTGGGTAAAGGCGCTGTCTTTGGCTTTATGATTGCCCTGATTGCCTGTCATTTTGGTTTTAGGATTAAACCCAATACCGAAAGTCTGGGCAGTGAAACGACCAATTCCGTGGTGGCCTCGATTACGGTGGTGATTATGATTGATGCTGTCTTTGCCATTTTATTTATGGGCGTAGGCATGCCATGACCTCATCCGATGCGATACGCTTGGAGCATATTTACACACGCTTCGATGATAAAATTGTTCATGAGGATATTAATCTTAGTCTGGAGCGTGGCGAGATATTGGGCTTGGTAGGCGCATCGGGTTGTGGTAAAACTACTCTGCTACGTGAAATTATTGGTTTGCAAATACCCACTCAGGGCGAAGTGTTTGTTATGGGGCAATCTTTAAAAAATGTGGCGGCCGATCACGGCCAGCGGTTACGTTATAATTGCGGCGTGCTGTTTCAGAAAGGCGCATTATTCAGCGTGTTAAACGTTTTTGATAACATTGCCTTCCCGTTGCGGGAACTGGGTTTTAAGGATGAAGAATTAATCAAACGTATCGTATTTATGAAACTGTCAATGGTCGGATTGGCTGACCATGATGCCTGGCTAAAACCTGCCGACTTATCCGGCGGTATGATCAAACGGGTAGCGCTGGCTCGCACCATGGTTTTGGAACCGGGGCTTTTGTTGCTGGATGAACCCACTTCCGGCTTGGACCCTATTTCAAGTGAAGATTTTGTCAGTCTGTTATCAGAACTTCATCGCGCTCATCATTTTACAGTGGTTATGGTGACCCATGATTTGGATATTTTAAGGGACTTGTGTACTCAGGTTGCCGTGCTGGCGGATAATCAGTTGGTTGCTTTTGGGTCACTGGCATCGGTGTTAAGCTGCAAACATCCATTCATCGAAAAGTTTTTTTACAATAAACGCGCTCAGCGGGTATTTCAATATCAAGAGGCTACTCATGGGTAGAGATAGACACGCACTGGTTACCGGTCTTTTTTTGATTATTTTTGTGATGGGGGTCACTGCGGTTATTTATTGGATAGGGCATTTTGAAAGGGAGCGGAATGTTTATGTTATTTCGACCCTTAAATCCGTGTCCGGTCTTAACCCCGAATCAACGGTTTTTTTTCGGGGCATTGCCGTTGGAAAAGTGAAAAAAATTCTGTTTGATCCCAATGATACCGGCATTATTCTGGTTTCGGTTGAAGTCGATAAGGAAATTGTATTTACCCGTGGTGTTTTTGCGACCTTACGCTTAAAAGGGGTAACAGGGCTTACCCAAATTCAATTAGAAGATTCCGGTACGTTACCCGCTGTGTTACAGCCTGGAGATGATCCCTTATCCCGCATCCCTTTAGTGCCCTCCATGACTGACAAATTGATGAGCTCGGGAGAAGAGATTTTACACAAAGCGGATAATTTAATGTTGCGACTGAGTTCGTTATTAAATGTTGAAAATGAAAAAAATATGGGGGATATTTTAAGCAACCTGAGCACGTTAACCGGCAAAATTTCTGAATTAAGAAAAAGCATTGATAAGGCACTGGCCGGTATTCCTGCTTTAACCACGGACAGCCAAAAAACCTTGGCTCATATCAATGATCTAACCCACGATTTACAGCTATTAACCAGTGACGTGCAAAACCTCAGTACAAAAGCAGGTCATCTGCTTAATACCGGTAAGACGGCCAGTGATTTATTGATGCAAACCACCTTACCGAAAGTGAATAAATTACTTACCGAATTACAAGCGACAGCCCAACAGGTAAAAAGAGCCGCTGCAGCACTGGATAATAATCCACAAGCCTTATTGCTGGGGCCTGATCAACAGGGTTCCGGCCCAGGTGAACCCGGCTACAAGGAACCCAAATGAAACTTATATTATTCGGTTTGCTGGTAGTTTTAACGGTCGTGTTTAACACCGGTTGCAGTGTTTCAAAGAAGCATCCGGTCGTCCATGATTTTGGCCTGCCTGCTCCCGTTTCAAACAGCAAGAATAACGAGCCTGCAATTACCGTTGATGCGCCCACATGGCTCTGGGATAATCGCCTTCGTTACCGACTGCTTTATGCCGCGCCCACGCAAGTAGGTTTCTACGCGCTGGATCTCTGGATTGCTTCACCGCCTGAACTATTTGAACAACTATTAATCGCCAGCGGCAAAACACAAAATCATCCTTTAATTATCCGGCTGACTGATTTTGAGCAACAATTCGATGCACCCGATAAATCCAAAGTCGTACTGCGTTTTGTCGTGGAAGCCTATACTAATGACGACAAGAAAAAAATCGGTACACAAGCATTTTATCTGGAACAACCCACACCAACCCCCGATGCGGCGGGTGCCGTCAATGGTTTTTCTGCGTTAACCCAACAAGCCGCCAACAAAATTCAAGTCTGGCTGGCGGAATTGCCTGAGAAATAATACCTTTGCATTCAGCGGCATCACTCGAAACGGTTAATCGGCTTTAGTCGTCCTTTCTCCGGGTGGTGTACAATGGTGCCATTTTTACCTACCTGGAACTCTCAATGGAAGCTTACCCCCCAAAAACCTGTTCAATAGAGCGTTTGGTCACTCACCCAAAACTGGTCGCAGCTACAAAAGCCGGAACAAAAACCCAGCAACGTCGTGATGGTATTTATGGTTTACCGGGTGAAATGTTTGACCTGGAAGGCATGACTTTTATTGTTAGCGATTTAACGCGTCAGCGTTTAGGCGATATGACTGATGCAGACGCACACGCAGAAGGTTATCCCAATCTTGAAGTGTACAAAGACATCATTTTAAAAATGCACGCAGGCATGACCTGGAATGCTGACAGTCTGGTATGGGTTCATACTTTTTCAGCCCAAACCGACCTCTAGCCGGACTGGATTTTTATCCATACTGCATGCGTTTGCGGTTTTTTAATAATCTAAAAACCAATGTAGGTTGGGTTAGCGCTAGAGTAACCCAACATTTACAAACTCAATCTGCTGCCCTACATCTCAATCCTTAAGTTTTTAACTCTTGATTCTGGCGAGACAGCGATAAGAAATAATAGGTAAATATTCAAGCCCCTCGCTTTGCTCCCCCCCCCCTTTGAAAAATGGGACAAGCAATGCAGGGGCAGAGAGGGGTTTATTTAAAAAACATCCCCCAAGCCCCCCGAAAGTGTATTGGTTTTTAGTTGAAGCTGACCGCCAGCTAACGACCCATATGCAAATATTTACATAAGGGTCGTTGAACTAAACCGCTAACGCGGTGGCAGCCCACCTCAGCGTTGCGGTTAATGACGCTGTTGGTCTAACTCAAAAAAACGGATAC
>CAIUYS010000473.1 GCA_903903365.1 uncultured Methylococcaceae bacterium | reverse complement strand
CTTGTAACACTGAGCAATGGTGTCGTATTCATCACCATGAACAACCAGAAATTGCTTGCCGTCAGCGGAGGTATGCACATCTGAATTTTTAACGACAATGTCGCCAAAGACATAATTATCGTAATCCCTGACATTTTCGTCATGGTTACCCGGTATATAAATAACCTGGGTGCCGTGCCTGGCCTTCCGCAAGATTTTTTGAATGATGGTATTGTGATCTCTCGGCCAATACATTTTCTTGGAAAGCGACCAAAAATCGATAATATCGCCTACCAAATAAAGCTTTTCACTCTCGTTGTACTTTAAAAAATCGAGTAAAACATCAGCTTGGCATTGAGTGGAACCCAAGTGCAAATCAGAAATCCAGATGGTTCGATAGGTATTATTCATAATCAATCTTTTAAGATGACAAAATAAGCAGGCCAGAAAACGTTAAACACGCATACATTAAACCGCTTAAGCCGGATAAGCGTACATGTGTTAAATACTAACAGAAGCAAATGAACGTTATGTGACAGGCTAAAAAAACGCCCCTGTTAAGTGATAAAAAACCTAAAACCCGGCCTTGCCCTGCTATAAAAATTGGCAAAGACGTCGCTTACCGCTGACCGATTTATGTTCTCAACGTAAAAGTAACCGGACCATTATTAATCAGTGCGACCTGCATATCTGCCCCAAACTGTCCGAATTGAACCGTGGGATAAGTTATTGTTGCGTGCTGTTGCAGATAGTCAAATAGTTGCCGGCTTTTTTCAGGCGATGCCCCGGAAGTAAAGCCGGGGCGATTACCTGTCCTTGTATCTGCGGCTAAGGTAAATTGCGGAATCAGTAACAAGCCACCGTTAATATCCCGCAAACTTAGATTCATGCGGTCATTATCATCCGCAAAAATTCGATAATTGAGGATGCGTTCCAGTAACCGTTCAGCCTCTTTTTGCGTATCTTCTTTTTCTACCGCAACCAGTGCCATAATACCGGTATCGATTTGGCCTATAGCTTGATTATTGACCGTGACTTTTGCGGTAGTTACCCGTTGAATAATTGTTATCATAACTTCAGCTGATTTTGGCAGCTTATTGGCCAGTGCGTGCCATTAGCTCCTGCCACAACTCGTTATAAGCCTCTGTAGAACGACTTTTATTAATAAAACCACCCAACGGCATACGCTCCAAACCCATACGTTCTATGTCACTGGCATAAGGAATGGCGGTATTTAAAATCTCTGGATGACTCTGAACCAAATTTTCCATGATATCTTTGTGCATATTTTTGCGACGGTCGGCCATAGAAAAAAAGGGTATCAGTGCCAGATTATCCAATTTATTATCTTTAATAAATTCCTTCAACTGCTCCAGCGTTCTTAAAGACAGCGTAGTCGGAATAATGGGCGACAATAAAATATCAGCCGCTTCAAAAACAGCTTCAGAGAGTAATGAAATATTCGGCGGACAATCCAGAAAAATGAAATCGTATTCTTCCGCCAAAGGTTTAAGCAATTTTTTAAGTTGTTGGGTCGGCTTTTTTTTGGTGTCCAGCACCAGGTCCAAATTTCTAAAAGAAAAATCGGCCGGCAACAAATCCAGATTTTCAAAATCAGTGCCTTTAATCAGTCCGTCCAGTTCGCGTTTTCCGGCGATTAAATCTTTACTGCCGCCTTTTACCTTGGGCTTGATACGAAAGTAATAACTGCTGGCGCCTTGTGGATCCAAATCCCAAACCAAAGTACGATAGCCTTTGCTGGCAGAAATATACGCCAAATTAACCGCACTTGAGGTTTTACCAACGCCACCTTTAATGCTGTATAAAGCCATTATCTTCATCATATATTCCTGTGCTAATAAATCTGTTTCTTAATTCCAACCAACAAGCCATTGATAACAACTCATGCATTCGTTCATTGATCCTGCTTATTTAGCTATTTTAGCTTATTTAAGACAGAAGAGAGACGATTTTTCACGCTTTTATAATAACCCGCATTCCCAAGACAGAAGATAATTCATTGAATTTACAATTAAATTTTTTCTATCGCCAAGTAGTGCATGAACGCAAGCGGCTTATAGTTTATAATTAACGCTTTTTTAAAGTTTTCATCGACCAATGCCGCTTTATAACGCTTGGTATCGACTGTCATTGGTTAAATTATCCCGCATGCAAGAAATAAACCCGATCAAAAATAAAATAGCTGACCTAAAAAGCCGTGGTGATGCCCTTAGGAGGTATCTTTGACTTTGATATTAAGCATGAACGCTTAGTCGAAGTTTTACGGGAACTGGAAAATCCAAAAATTTGGGATAATCCCGAACTGGCGCAAACTCTGGGCAAGGAACGCGGCCAACTTGAAGTTATTGTTAATACCATTAATGATCTGGAGCGCGGCTTAACCGATGCCGAAGAATTGCTGCTGATGGCGATTGACGAAGACGATGAAGAAACCGTTGATATCGTTGTTGATGATTTGGCGCATTTTGAAAAAAGAGTGGCCGCCCTTGAATTTCGACGCATGTTTTCAGGTGAAATGGACCCCAATAATGCCTTTTTGGATATACAGTCGGGTTCCGGCGGCACCGAAGCGCAAGATTGGGCGTCAATCATTGAGCGCATGTTTTTACGCTGGGGTGAGCGCAAAGGCTTTAAAACCGAACTGATTGAAGAATCACAAGGCGATGTCGCCGGTATTAAAAGCGCCACGATCCGCTTTGAAGGTGAATATGCCTTTGGCTGGTTGCGCACTGAAACCGGGGTTCATCGCCTGGTCAGAAAATCACCGTTCGATTCCGGCAATCGTCGCCACACCTCGTTTGCTTCCGTATTCGTGTCTCCAGAAATTGATGACGATATTGATATAGACATTAACCCGGCCGATATTCGGGTGGATGTTTATCGAGCCAGCGGCGCGGGTGGTCAGCATATCAACAAAACCGAATCCGCCGTGCGCATGACGCATAACCCCACAGGCATTGTCGTGCAATGTCAAAGCGATCGCTCGCAGCATAAAAACCGCGCCACCGCGATGAAGCAATTGAAAGCAAAATTGTATGAACTGGAAATGCGCAAACGCAGTGAATCCGCCCAAGCCTTGGAAGATACGAAATCCGATATAGGCTGGGGCAGTCAAATCCGTTCTTATGTGCTGGATCAATCGCGTATTAAAGATTTACGCACCGGCGTGGAAACAGGCAATACCCAAGCCGTTTTGGATGGCGACCTGGATCAGTTTATTGAGGCCAGTTTGAAGAGTGGTTTGTAGATAAAGGACTACCCTGTAATATCAATCATAAAAACTCAACTAAATTTGAGCCACGTTATTTTAAATTTACATTATTAAAAACCATGTCAGAAATTCAACAAGACGAACAAGAACAAATCAAACAACGCCGCAGCAAATTAAATGAGTTGCGCGAAAGTGGCGGTATTCCTTTTCCTACTGATTTTCGCCGCAATGTGGTTGCCGGTGAGCTTTTAGCCGAATACGGCGAAAAGACCAAAGAACAACTGGAAGCAGAACCCATCAGGGTAAAACTGGCGGGCAGGATTATGACCCGTCGGGTAATGGGTAAAGCCAGTTTTGCACATATTCAGGATATGTCGGGCAAAATCCAGCTTTATGTCACTAGAGACACGTTGCCTGAAGGGTTTTATAACGAGCAGTTTAAAAAGTGGGATATTGGCGATATTGTCGGTGCGGAAGGCGTATTGTTTGTCACTCAAACCGGTGAGCTGAGCGTTAAAGTTGACGATATTCGCTTACTAACCAAAGCGTTGCGTCCGTTGCCTGAAAAATTTCATGGCATTGCAGATCAAGAAATCAAATACCGGCAGCGTTATCTGGATTTGATTATGAGCGAGCAATCACGCAATACGTTTTTAATTCGTTCAAAGGTTGTTGCGTATATCCGTCAGTTTCTGATTGAACGCCAATTTTTGGAAGTTGAAACCCCCATGATGCAGGTGATTCCAGGAGGAGCAACAGCAAGGCCGTTTACGACCTTTCATAATGCGCTGGACATGGACATGTTTTTGCGGATTGCCCCTGAATTGTATTTAAAACGCCTGGTTGTCGGTGGTTTTGAACGGGTCTTTGAAATTAACCGTAACTTTAGAAATGAAGGTTTATCAACGCGTCATAACCCTGAATTTACCATGTTGGAGTTTTATCAGGCGTATGCCGAATATCACGACTTAATGGACTTAACCGAAGAAATGTTACGCGGCATTGCCGAAGAAGTCGTCGGTCATACCGTGGTCACTTATCAGGGTGAGCAATACGATTTTGGCAAGCCGTTTGACAGAATGACAGTGGTTGAGTCAATCCTGCACTTTAATCCTAATCTGACTGCCAGTGATCTTGAAACTCGCGAAGCCGCTGTTAAAGTCGCTGAAAACCTGCATATTCCTGTTAAGGAAGGTTACGGTTTAGGTAAAGTACAAATCGAGATTTTTGAGAAAACAGTAGAAAGTCGCTTGATGAATCCTACCTTTATTACCGCTTATCCGGTTGAAGTATCACCACTGGCACGACGTAATGACG
>CAIUYS010000472.1 GCA_903903365.1 uncultured Methylococcaceae bacterium | reverse complement strand
TCTGATGCGTTGATTGAAACGTTGATCCAGAAAGCCCGCACCTACATTTATACCACGGCATTACCTCCGGCAGTCGCTGAAGCAACGCGAGCCAGTTTGAAAATTGTCATCGCAGAAAATTGGCGTCGAGATAAACTTAAAACGTTGGCAGATCGTTTTAGACTGGGGGCAGGGCAGTTGGGTTTGGACGTGGTTAATCCGCTTGATGCTACAAGCCTTAATTCAAATCATATAACGTCTGCAATCCAACCGATCATAATCGGCGATAGTCAACGGGCAGTCGCTATCAGCAATGATTTGTTAAAGGCTGGTTTTTTGGTCAGTGCCATCAGACCGCCTACAGTACCCCAAGGCAGCGCCCGTTTACGGGTGACATTCTCAGCATTGCATGAAGAATACCAGGTTGACAGGTTGCTGGATGCGCTGGATAAGGCAACAATAAGGTTCAAGGTACAAGGTACAAGGTGCAAGGTGCAAGGTGCAAGGTTTAATGTATAAATACGGTATTCTTACCTTTCGCCTTTCGCCTTTCGCCTTTAACCTTTCACCTTGAACCTGAATTCAACATGACTAAAATCCATCAGCAAACTTTCGGTAAAGGCAAGCCTATCGTTCTAGTGCATGGCTGGGCGATGCATAGTGGTATTTGGCGGAATTTTGCCCAACAGTTAGCCAAAAATCATCAAGTGACTTGTATTGATTTACCGGGGCATGGACAGAGTAAAAAAATTGCTTCGTTTACCTTGGAGCAGGTTAGTGAGGCACTGGTTAATGCCGTGTCTGATGAAAGCAGTTGCTGGTTGGGTTGGTCATTGGGTGCGACGGTGGTTCTGGATATAGCCAACCGGTTTCCTGAACGCGTCAATTCACTGGTTTTGCTGGCGGGTAATCCTTTATTTACGCAATCAACGCACTGGTCAGGTATAGCGGTTGAGTCGCTGGATGCGTTTGCCGGCCAGTTGAATGGAAACTGTCAAGCAACGTTGCAGCGTTTTTTATCCCTGCAAGTGAACGACTTGCCTGCTTACAAAACCTTATTAAAAACTCTTAAAGCTGCGGTCATGGAATGTAATGCGCCCGATAAAGAAACCTTGCAAGGTGGTCTGGAGATACTCAAACAGGCAGATTTGCGACGCGCTTTGTCGAACCTAAGCGTGCCTGTTTCCGTGATATTAGGCGGTAAAGATACGTTAGTACCCGTCAATGCAGGGCAAAACATGCAGGCGCTTTTGCCTAAAATAGAACTGACTATTATTGACAGGGCAGGGCATGTGCCATTTTTATCACACCCCGAAGAGATAGTAGCCATTATTTCCCGTTTTATGGATGAACAATGACCCTGGATAAATCCGGAATTAAGCGCTCATTTGCAGCCGCTACAAAAACTTATGACAGTGTTGCCGAATTACAGCGTACCGTGGGCAGAGAATTACTCCAAGCTATTGATACGACCCATTTGACAGGCACGCTTTTGGATTTGGGTTGTGGTACGGGTTTTTTAACCGGTGAGTTGTTGGCGCGTTCGCGTTATGAAACCATGATAGCGCTGGATATTGCCTTACCGATGTTGCAAGCAACACAAGCCAAATTGGCGGATCAGCGTAATATTAGCTATGTTTGCGCAGATGCAGAACACTTGCCGCTTGGCGGACAATGTATTGATGCCGTATTGTCCAATCTGGCATTGCAATGGTGTCGTAACCTTGATGCTGTTTTTACCGACATTAAACGCGTATTAAAACCGGACGGTCAGTTGGTTTTTTCTACATTTGGCCCACAAACATTGCACGAATTAAAAAGCGCTTGGGCTACCGTTGATCACTATAGTCACGTTAACGAATTTTATAGCGAAACACAGCTTAAACACTTTCTGTTGCAAGCAGGATTTAAAAATAGTCAGGTTAAAAGCACAGTGTATATTTCGCGTTATCAGTCTGTTTGGACGCTGATGCAAGAGTTAAAACACTTGGGCGCACAGCATGTGGTTGCCGGTCGTAATAAAAAAATAACTACCAAAACAGCCATGCAGAAAATGATTACGGCTTACAAAAAACATAAAGTCAGTGATCAAATTCCAGCGACCTTCGAAGTTATTAGCGTTATTGCCAAGGTGTAACGGCTTATGGAAAAAGGCTATTTTGTAACCGGTACCGATACCAACGCAGGAAAAACCTGGGCGACCATTGCGTTGATGCGTTATTTTAAACAGCAGGGAAAAACCGTTGTCGGCATGAAACCGGTTGCAGCCGGGTGCTTTAATCAGGACGGCCGGTTGAAAAATGAAGATGCCTTGCTGATACAAGAAAATGCGTCATTACACATTGATTATCACTTGCTCAATCCTTACGCCTATCAATTACCCGTCTCGCCACATATTGCCGGCATCAACAATCCGGTCAATCTGGCTACCCTTGTCGAGCGTTTTACTGTCCTGAAAGAAATGGCTGAAATCGTCTTGGTCGAAGGTGCCGGTGGTTGGTATGCGCCGTTGAATGACCATGAAGATATTAGTGATTTGGCAAAATCGCTGGCATTGCCGGTCATACTGGTCGTTGCCATCAAACTGGGCTGCATCAATCATGCAAAATTAACGTATTTGGCGATACAACAGTCCGGCATCCCGTGTGTCGGCTGGATAGCCGTCTGCGTAGATCCCGATATGCTAAAACCGGATGAAAATATACGCACTATTAAAACGGCTTTGGATGTTCCTATGCTGGGGGTGTTGCCTTATCAGGCTATCGCCAATTTCGATTTATTGGCAAGTCGGCTGGCGCTGTAAATCTAAATTTGTAACCACTCAATAGAACACGGATGACACGGATTTCAACGGATTTCAACGGATTTCATTTTTAGTCGAAAAGAGACATTCAGTGGTAGGGTGCGCATTGCGCACCTAAAATAGCATCCACTTAAAGATATTAATTCACTACGAAGACACGAAGAACACGAAGAAAAACCAAAGCAAAATCTTCGTGTTCTTCGTGTCTTCGTAGTGAAATGTCTTAAGTTGATGTCTATGGTTGTGCGCGATGCGCACCCTACAGATGCCTAAGTTATTTCATGCACATTCCTAACCAAGCACCTTGAAATTATTGCGATTCCGGGTAGCTGTTAAAAACCTTGTAATTATTTTCTTTGTCAAAGCTGACTACTTTATAGGCGTCTTTTTTGGCACCCATTTCCATGCCCGGTGTACCTTTGGGCATACCGGGGACGGCGATTCCCGCTATTTTTGGTTTGGTTTTCAGCAGGTTCATGATGTCATTGGCTGGTACATGACCTTCAATAACATAACCGTCGACGATGGCAGTGTGACAGGAAGCCATCGCAGCTGAGACACCGTATTTATCCTTAACGGTCTGGACATCATCGGTAACGATATCTTTAACCGTAAAGTTATTATTTTTGATATGTTCCAGCCATTTACCGCAACACTCACAGCTTGGGCTTCTATAAACAACCATAGCAACGGGTTTGCCGGCTTCAAGGGTTTCGGCTTTTATAGAACCATTTAGAACCAGTAAGCCCAGTGCCAACATACTGTTTAATATTTTCATAAGTGCGTTCTCTCGTGTAATTATTGATGATAAGCAGGACTGTAGGCATGCACTGCATCGACCATTGCTTTAACATGCTCCGGATTCATGTCGGGCAATATACCGTGTCCCAGATTAAAAACATGCCCGGAACCGGCTCCATATTTATGTAAAATGGATTTGACTTTTTCGACGATAATTTCCGGTTGTGCGTAAAGAGCGACAGGATCCATGTTGCCTTGTAAAGCAACTTGGTCACCGACTCGGGCGCGGGCTTTTTGTATATCGGTCTGCCAATCCAGGCCCAAGGCATCATAACCGGCGTCAGTCATGGCTTCCAGCCAAAGTCCACCGCCTTTGGTAAATAAAATGGTGGGTATTTGTTGTCCATCTATCGTGGTTTTAAGCAACGCTCTTACTTGTTTGGCGTAATACAACGAAAATTCAACATAATCTTCAGAGGTTAACATGCCGCCCCAGGTATCAAACAACATGACCGCTTGAGCACCGGCTTCAATTTGGGCATTCAAGTAGGCCGCTACCGATTGCGCCAGTTTATCCAACATGACATGTAACAGTTTGGGCTGTTCGTACATTAAGCTTTTAACTTTCTGAAAACTTTTGCTGCTGCCACCTTCAACCATATAAGTTGCCAAAGTCCAGGGACTTCCAGAAAAGCCGATTAACGGCACACTGCCTTGCAGGGTTTTCCTGATTAAGCGAACGGCATTAACCACATAACGTAAATCAGTATCGGGGTCAGGAATGGGCAGTTTTTTAATATCTGCCGCAGTTTTTACCGGATATTTAAATTTAGGGCCTTCGCCTTCGGTAAAATAAAGCCCCAAACCCATCGCATCCGGTATGGTTAATATATCTGAAAACAAAATGGCCGCATCAAAATCAAAGCGACGTAGTGGTTGCATAGTCACCTCACAGGCCAGTTCGGGATTGGTACACAGATTTAAAAAACTGCCGGCTTCTTCCCTAATTTTTCTGTATTCAGGTAAATATCTTCCGGCCTGACGCATCATCCACACTGGCGTGTAGTCAACCGGTTGTTTTAAAAGAGCTCTGATAAAGGTGTCGTTTTTTAATGCAGTCATTATGAAAGTTTAAGATAATGTTTAAAAAAGATAATCGTCCACGAAAAACACGAAAGACAAGGAAAAAATCTGATTGAAGTGTGATTAGTGTATGACAGTCAAGTAATCATGTAGGCCGGAATAAATCTTTTCGAGCGCAAGCGAGAACAAGCGTTTCCGGCATCGTTATCGTAACCCCACTTAATTTCTCGCTCATTTATTCACGCCACTTTCACTGCCAACTGGTTGTTCAACAACCGGAGCAGGCGTTCGCTTAAGGTTGTATTCCGAGGCACTAAACCACTGAGTGCCAAGGGCTAGAGCAATTAATCCCGCCACGGCAGCCAACAGAATCCATAGCGAATGGTTACCTGGTATAACCTCGTCCAGCGGGGGGATTTTAACGACCATTAATCCTGGAATACCCTGCGTTTCCAGATAAACAGCGGCTATCAGGGCATCATCAATCTCATTAAAAGCAAACGGCAGACGGGATTTAGCCGCTAAATGCTGTAAAAATTTACCGCATTGTTGTTCCGACAAGGGCGGGATTTCAATTAAGT
>CAIUYS010000471.1 GCA_903903365.1 uncultured Methylococcaceae bacterium | reverse complement strand
TCGATTAGTACATCCTTGTACACTGGATCCCGGCAGTCCATGCCGGGATGACGGCTTGGGCGTTTTCAGCTAATAATAAGACCTGTAACTATCGGTATTTTTTATTATTTACCCATTATGATTAACATAGAGCCCTTAAATTGATAGCCTAACTATCCGCTGCCTTGCCAACGACCGCTTGCAAAAATGAAAATAACACCTCGTATTCACCAACAACTACGCGTAAAAAACGCCCTCATTACTGCACTATTATTATGTTTACTCGGCTCTCTGGCTTGGTTAAGTAACCGCTATAGCGTGCAAACAGACATGACCAACAATGCCGGCAATACCTTGTCGCAAGCCTCGCAAAAACTACTGGTGTCACTCCCTGATAAAATCACTATCACGGCTTATGTTAAAAAAGGCCAGCCGATAAGAACCCAAATTGCCCAGTTAGTGGATCGCTATAGCCGGATTAAAGCCGATGTGGTACTTAACTTTATAGACCCTGATTTTGAGCCTGAAAAAGCCCGTGACTTAAATATCGGCCCGGAAGGCATTATTCTTGTTGAGTATCAGGGACGCACAGAAAAGCTGACCTTTCTTGATGAATCTTCCTTGACCAATGCGCTGCTGCAACTGGCCAATGCCAATGAGCGTTGGGTCTCGTTTTTAACCGGTCACGGTGAACGCTCGCCAGACGGCATAGCCAATTTTGATTTAGGCGAATTTGGCAAGGAATTAGCCCGACGAAAAATCAATACCCAAACACTCAATTTGGCTACACTGCCCGCCATTCCCGATAACGCTGCCTTGCTGGTTATTGCTGCGCCAAAAGTGCCTTTACTGGCCAGTGAAATGACGATAATACAGCACTATATTCAACGCGGCGGCAATCTATTGGTGTTAACCGACCCGGACAACAAACAACTAACCGCTTTGCAAAAACAATTAGGTATCAAGCAGCTTAATGGCGTTATTGTTGACAGCAGTTCCACGCTTTATGGCGTTAACGACCCCAGTTTTATACTCACCAGCGACTATACCCAACACCCTGTTACCAACGGTTTTAAGACCCTCTCCCTTTATCCGGTTGTTGCCGCGCTTGAAATTGACGTCAAAACCGATTTTACGACCACACCTTTACTCAGCAGTACCGAAAAATCATGGACAGAAACCGGAGCCATCGCAGGAAAAATACGCTTTGATGCCAATGGACAGGAAAAACAGGGGCCGCTTGTTTTTGCCTACGCGTTAACCCGAACGATCAATCAACAAATTCAACAACGCATTATTGTTATCGGCGATGGCGATTTTTTAGCCAATGCCTACCTGGGCAACGTCGGCAATCTGGATATGGGGCTAAGGCTGGTTTTGTGGCTTATTCATGAAGACCACTTTATCGACATTCCGGCAAAAACCGCGACTGACAAGACACTGCAATTAACCCGGACAGCAGTTGCTGTTATCGGTTTTGGCTTTTTAATTATCCTGCCGTTATTGTTAACGGTTACAGGCTTTATCATCTGGCGCAAACGTAAACAGCGTTAATCCGGTTGATTATCGATTTGGTTTTTAACGAATTTTAGGGCTTAATTTGGCATTCTTCATAGAAGCCCAAAAGTAGCTGACACTTTTTTATCACAAAAAATGCTAATAATCTCTGTCGGGTTAGGCGCTAGCCGTAACTCGACACAGATACGTCGATTTATCGTGTTACGCTTTCGCTAACCCTACGCGACTGACCCGCCAGCTTACGACCCAAACCAGCCATACGAATATGAATATAGGCTTCTCTGAACCGGGCATTCGTGGCCAATTGCAGTTCGGAAATAATATGCTTTATCAATGAGTGTCGGAACTTTCTTTAGAGCAGGACTGAAAATCCTCGTGTCGAAAATTCAGTTATTACGCCGGTCAACATGCATCCTGAAGGCTCCAATCTGATCGGGGCTTTTTTATGTCTGATGTTTTGGAGGTAAGGTCTTATTCCTGTCTTTTTGACCTAAGTGGATTTATCGATGTGGGTTTTGGATATGCCCTGGTCCAAAAATATAGCATCCGACGACTGATTGTGTGAGCATGAAACGTTATAGCAATCTCAAAGACTTTGTTTGCATCTACTATCAACGGCAAGTTATTGATGTTTAATTCTATATGGAAATGGTTAGTAACTTTAATCGCCTATTTATTGATTTAGATCAATTCTAAATTTAAGTTTATACCATATAATTATTTTTACTATTTTAAATAGGGTTTAAACATACAGATGAATAAAATAGCCAAAGGTTTCTTATTAGGCATTAGGCATTAGGGTTTAGGCTTACAAATTGTCACGCAAACGGCCCTGTCACAAGAGGTGCAAAAAGATAAGCAATGTGGTTTTTAGTACATTCTTTTAACAATTCGCAATTTAATTTGCTCAACGAAAGGTTAAACATGAACATAAAGTTATTAACAGCAGCAGTCTTGGCGCTTAGCCTTAGTTCCGGTGCTCAAGCGTCCTTAGTGGCACGTACCGGCGGTATGGTGTATGACGATGTGAATAACATCACTTGGGCATCTGATGCCAACTTGTTTCAAACCCAAGCTTCGAGTAATGCCAATTTGGTCAGTCAAATCATCACAGCCAACGGCGGGGTTATTCATGATGCGCCTAATGCTCATGATCAAAGCGGCACTTATACACTGACTACAGCAGACTTTAATACCAGTCTTGGGCAAATGACTTGGTGGGGCGCACAAGCTTGGGCAAACAATTTAAGCTTAGGTGGCTTTACGGACTGGAGCCTGCCCACCACTGTTCCTGCAGTTTCTGGTTATAACCAAACCGGCAGCCAAATGGGTGATTTGTTTTACAATCAATTAGGTGGTGTAGCAGGTAGCAGTATTGAAACAAATCATAATGCCAACTATAATCTATTCACACACGTCCAGAGCAGCTATGTGTACTGGTCGGGTAGTGAGTACGCCCTGCCGTCCTGGGCGTGGTCCTTCTTTACCGTCAATGGAAACCAGGACAACTACCTCGAAAAGAACTACCAATTATACGCATGGGCTGTTCGCCCGGGCGATGTTGCCGCCGTTCCGCTCCCCGGTGCTGTCTGGTTATTCCTATCAGGTATGGTCGGCTTAATGGGTCTAAAACGTCGTAATAAATTAAAAGGTATTGCCAATGTTTAATTTAAAACGATCCATAACAGTAGTCTTGTTTTCTATCTATTCTGTATCATCACAAGCGTCCCTCATATCAAGTGGCGACTTGACGGTTTATGACTCAGTTCAAGACCTCACTTGGACCAAGGATGCCAACCTCAATGGACAAATGGATTGGGCTACAGCGGTAGCCTGGGCTAACAACCTCGATTATGCCGGTTACACAGACTGGCTACTACCTACCATTAACCAATTAACTACGCAATTTAGGACTAATTTGGCTGAGGCGAATGGTTCATCAATTGCAGCTAGTCATAATGACAGCTATAATCTGTTCACTAACGTTCAGAGCTATGTGTACTGGTCGGGTAGTGAGTACGCGCCCGTTCCGGACGGCGCGTTGTCCTTCGATACCTACAATAACTACCAGTACAACAGTTACGACATTAAGGGTCGCCCGCTCTACGCATGGGCTGTTCGCTTGGGCGATGTTGCCGCCGTTCCCGCCGTTCCCGCCGTTCCGCTTCCCGGTGCTGTCTGGTTATTCCTTTCCGGGCTGATCGGTTTATTGAGTTTAAAGCGTCGCGGGCATATCGGGTAATTGGATACTTTGGGCCATTCGGTGCTTTTAAGGGGGCGCAGTGGGTGATACACCACCTTCGATTTTAAAAAATGCCTCCATGCCTTTTGGTCAACCTCTCCTTATACCATCGGGCAGCTAATTGGCACACAGCGCTCACGATAACCATTAAAACAAACAGCCTTACATGAAAATGTGGGGCTTTTTTTATGCCCGAAAGAAACCCACCGGCCTGATCACTCACCCTGATCGGGCTTTTTTTTGCTCAAAATATAGGAAAAATAGCCATGCTCATCATCCGAAACTACCATATTGATCGCCATAAAGCTGCCGATGGCGAATGTCTCTTTATGGCCGACTGCTGCCGGTCAGAAAACCTAAAAATTAGGTAATTGCCAGCATTGTCGAATTAGGCGCTAGCCTTAACCCGACGCAACTTTATCATCTGGCGCAACCGTAAACAGCGTTAATCTGGTTAATTAACGTCTTTGTAAGTACTGACCTCCCCCTTTGAAAAAGGGGGATTGA
>CAIUYS010000470.1 GCA_903903365.1 uncultured Methylococcaceae bacterium | reverse complement strand
TTTGTATTACTTTCCGTTAATACAAAACCCAATGTAACCGACTTAACGCCCTTACCCGCCGGAGGAAGTGGCGCACTTTGGAAATATAAAGCGATTTACCACCTGGATGATCAACCCGTTGGCCTATGGAGCAATATTATTAGTGTTACAGTAGGGGTATAGAATGACTAACACTGCCAAGACTATTGTGTCTCTATTTGAATAGCACTATAGACACATAAAGAAATTTTTTGAATTTTTTAGTGGTTAATTGCCCAATAGCTTAAAGAACTGTTGGGCAATTATGGAGTGGAATCAAGCCAATAATTATTTTTCGATTATGTATGGCAATCTCAAAATCATTTAAATATTCTTAGAATTTATCTGGCACAGGGATAATTTTTCAATCACTTATATAATTGCAATAACACCCCTATTTGTTAATAGATTCTTTGTGGAAAATTAAGAATTTATTAGCTTTTTAAAAAATCATTGTAGAGACTCGTTGATAACGATTGTTTTAGTTTAAATTTTACGTTCATGGGTGCATCCCCACTAACACTATCAACATCTACAATTCCACAATAATAAGCCTTTTCATGCGATCTTGATTGTACAAAAAGATGTAAAATATTTCCATTAGTTTTATGGTCAAGTATTGATCTTCCTGCTGAATTGTCTTGGCGTTGTTGATTCTGGCTTTGCCATGCGAAAGTTTGTTCATCAATAAAATTGTTTAAATATTGGTGGGCCTGCATGGCAGTACTTGTATCAAGCTTTGTAATTATGACTATATTATGCTTGAATGTGATGACGCCAAAATTATGACGGGCAGGGTCGTATTGTTGGCCAAAATAATTAATTATCTCAGGCCTATTATAGCGACGCTGTAAGACCAGATCACTTGGAAGCCTTAGTATTCCTCCATGTCGAAGTTTATAGTCTTTTTCTAGTGTAAGCCTGATGCGTCCTTCAACTTCCATAACCATTCGATCTGTAGGTATCTGTGACCATATTTGCTTATGAAGTCGTTTTTCATCAAGAAAATTGCCGATCTTTTTTTCTAATGTCTGCCAAGCTTTTGTTTCATTCAGAAATTTATATTCGACTTTCCAGCGAGGAAATCGCTCAAAAAATTGATCATATGCCTTTGAAGGTTCAAGCTCTGGATATGTGCATAACCCCCAAATCAAGGCATAAGAGTAAACGCGACCCTGCTGCCAATCACGCTCCAGCATAGCGAGAAATTTATACGCAAGTTGATCCTCACTCAAAACATCTTCCCAAGCTTCAGAGTCTTGTGCCGCACGCCTTAGTCCTATCCATGTCCCGAAAGTAGTGCGAAAAATACTGATATCCGGGCAATCCTCACGTCCCCAAAGATCAAGAGGGTAAGGTCGTTGAGACTCAGACTCAGCTAATAGTGCCGCGTAAGTATCAAGACATAGGTCTTTGTTTCGAGGCTTCGTATAACGTCGTATTTTGTCAAGAATCTCAAGTGTTTGTTGGTCGAGAATAACTTCACAATTTTTTGGTGGCGTAAAATCAAGCGATTTGATAGATGAAATCGTTATACCTGCATCATGATCATGTAATGCTTCAATAGCAAGCCATGCCGCCCTGTGATGCCCAACAAAATCTAGTATGGTAAGGACTTCGCAATACTCGCTTTTTCGTAATCCACGACCAAGCTGTTGGATAAATATTGTTGCTGATTCTGTAGGCCTGAGAAAAATAATTGAATTGATAGCCGGAATATCAACGCCTTCATTGAGTACATCAGCAACAAAAATCCACTCCAACGGATCAGTAGGGTTTTCAAACCTTTTATAAACTGCTTCACGATAATCAAGACTATCTTCTCCAGTTATAGCGAGAGCAACAAGGCCTCGTCGACAAAATGAATCAGCCATAAATTTTGCATGTCTTACCCCAGCACAAAAGCCAACTGTTGCACGGCGAAGGCCGTCATAGCCCTTCTCTTCTGCATGTTTTAGGATTTCATCAACCCGTGCTTCAAGCATCAGCGCATTTTCAAGTGCGTTGATCTCAAATCCGCCAGAACGCCACGGAATTGTGCTGTAATCAACCATTACATCATTAATACCAAAATAATGAAAAGGCACCAACCATCCTCGATTTACAGCCTCAACCAAACGTACTTCATAAGCGATATTATAGTCACAGAGTCGAAGGACATCGTGGCCGTCCTGTCGCTCTGGCGTTGCTGTAAGACCAAGTAAAAAGGAAGCAGAAATTGTTTCTAAAATTCGTTGATAAGACGAGGCTTCTGCATGATGAAATTCATCGACAATAACGTAATCGAAAGTTCGGTTGAGAGTTACTTTGTTTGTAGATACTGATTGCACTGTGGCAAAAACAAAGTCAGCATGAGATTGATCTATACCGGCATATATTCGACCATAGGTTCGATTATTTCCAAACACGCGAGAGAAGGTGCGATAAGCCTGTGACAAATGCTCAAGACGATTAGAAAGAAAAAGTACTGATTTTGCGCCGTATTGTTGAGCATCAAAGGCAGCAAGATAGGTTTTTCCAATACCAGGTGCTGCGATAACTGCTGCACGCTTTTCCCCTGAAATTCGTAATTCACAAAGCTTCTCAAGTGCTTCGACTTGTGCCTCGTTTGGCTCAGGAATATTGACTGTAGAAGTATTTTCTTCTGGAATTTCAAAGCATGGCGTCATCGACTGAATTGGAGCCATTAAGCGCTCAGAAAGAGCCAGAGCATAAGCTTCTGTGAATTTTATGCTAAGTGGTACAACGTCCTGACGATTCCATAAAATATCAAAAACCCTTACTAAAGCACTAATTGCCTTATCTTCAATATGACAAAGATTTGCCTCAATGTTTGAAGCAAGCCCTCCCTTTGTCATATTTGATGAACCTACCCAACACTCGTTGTGTCCATTTTTGAAAATGAACAGTTTTGTATGAAAACCAGTATTTTCTTTTGTAGGTGATAGATTTGTAAATCCGGCTACATGTATGCGACACTCAACACCGGCAATTTTAAACAATTCGCGAAGTGCTTCAGGTTGAGTTATCCCCAGATACGTCGAAGTCAGTATGCGTACTTGTCCACCTCGCTTAATAAATGCATTGAGATCATCAAGTATCAAAGCAAGTCCACTATAACGAAGAAACGAAACTGAAATCGCAATCTCTTGCGAATTCCTAAGACGATCTCGAAGAACATCAAGCATCCGAAGTTCGCCGGGTATATTCGAGGCAACATAATTTGTTTGGACAAATGGAAATTCTTGATTAATTTTCACGTAAATTCAATTCCCTTGGAAGTGGAAGAGCCGTTAATCATTAGCTATGTGGTTTTTTATGTGTTTTGAATTATAGTTTACATTATTTCAGAGCCCATATACTCCAAGATTTAATTGACTTACTTTTTCGACCAACTGACTTGCCAAGATTAACGGATTAAATTCTGTGCTAAGGGCATTGATTTCTTTTATAAAATCTTGCACCCACCTGTAGAGTTTAGGGTTGTCATATAGCACATTTATATCAATAACGACCCGCTGGCAAACCCTTTTTTGGTCAAGTTTGCTGGGCTTGGTAACGGCCTCTTTGCAATTATTACTACTCAGACTTAATGTTGGTCTTGTACGATGGCAACGCATAAGTAGTTGAGCACGGTAATTATTTTATGATGGATTTGTAAATAAAAAATTTCAGCAGAAACTTATACCTCATGATTTGAACGATAAATTTTAATACTGTTATAGTTATAAGGTTTTTGGCGCTAATAAGATCTGTCAGATTAAGATCGTTTTTAATTTTTTATCCAAAAGACGGCAAAAACATGATCAACTTACCAAGAGTAATGTCGCGCTAATCAAGGAAATCAATGGATACCCAGCAAGTAATTATTAATGCTTTTACCCCGTTTGTAAAAACCTATTGGTGGATGATTCCACTGCTGTTGCTGCTTTCTTTACTTAAAACCTCTTTTATGAAAGGGGTGTTAGGTGAGCTATTTGTTAATATTGTGGCTAAAGTTCGCTTGGATAAGCGGATTTACACATTATTTAAAAACGTTACGCTGCCAACAGAAGATGGCACCACTCAAATTGATCATGTCATCGTATCAAGATATGGTGTTTTTGTTATCGAGACCAAAAACATGAAAGGTTGGATATTTGGTAATCCTCAACAAAAAACGTGGACTCAAAAAATTTATCGGCACACTACGAAATTCCAGAATCCTTTGCATCAAAATTATAAGCATACCCAAACTTTGCAAGCGGCTTTGGAGCTTGATGCCGACAAGCTGTTTTCAGTGGTTGTTTTTGTGGGTGATAGTACGTTTAAAACCACTATGCCGGAAAATGTTGTTTACGCGGGGGGGTATATCCGGTTTATCAAGAGTAAAAAACAACTACTTTTGAGTATCCATGAAGTTAAGGTTATTTGTAATAATATTAAAGCCGGTCGGTTAAAACCCTCACTTAGAACACACATTGCTCACGTCAAACATGTTAAAACGATTGTCGGGGCAAAACAGAAACAAAATGAGAGTACTTGCTTGAAATGCGGTAAGCCTATGGTATTAAGAACGGCAAGAAGTGGCGTTAATCAAGGTAAACAGTTTTGGGGCTGTACGGGTTATCCAGCGTGTAGGGCTATTAAGGAAGTATTGTAACGATAACAAATAGTTTAAAAAACTTATCTGCGTTGGGTAATTTATCTAAAAAAATCTCGCCTAACCCAGGACGCTTGATAAATACCAATTACGCCTGACTTACGCCGATGAACAAACCTTTGATGTTGATCTCGCTGATCTCATTAACACCTCGACTTTTCTGGCACCTTTAAAGAATGTATCTTTGTTCGCTAAAGCAAGGGTAGGTTTCGCCGGCCGCTCGGTGGACTGGATTGAAAATGAACTGGACCTGAGTTCTGACAACTTGCGCCACCTGGGTGGAGAGCAGAGCAGTCGAATTGGTCATGAACGAATTTGGGTTTGGTTACATGAAACCGGACTTACCTTGGAACAAGCCACCAAAGCGCCAGGTATCTCACGCAGAATGTTGATTTATTACCGTGATGGCGAAAAACCTGTTCCTCGTTCTATCTGGCTCGCCTGCTTGGGCTGGGAGACTGTTCGTCCTAAAGGCAATGAGCTGCCGCTAAATATCCCGTCAGTAACTGATTACGCTAACCTGCATGCCGGCTAACAAATAACCATCATAGAGTTGCCTGTTGTCTGAGCCAAAAGCACAAGCGATTGGTTTAAAGAGCCTTGTCGACCTTGGACGCCATACGGTGCTTAAGTGATTCCTCGGCCGGACGGCTCAATTTTCATCAACTTTTTCCTCAAACCCACTATCCTCATTGTCATTTTCCAGCATAGCCTCGGGTTCTGCCATCAACCCCGATTCTGCCCTGGCCACCCGGACTTCTTCCCCCCTCCCCTGTGCATAAGCCGCCTGATGGGCACGCTGTTCTATCGAGACAATCCGCCTCGCTAATCGGTGCAAGCGTTGTTGCCATTGATACCGTGCAACTGAACATTGTTTGCTGGTGAGTATCTGGCACAGCCACAGGGTATCCATGGCAATCATCAATTGATCCAGTAACCGGATCAGCTCGACAAACTGGGCAATCTGCGGCGAAGTGATACGGGCTTTAAAATCGGCGGGATGGGTATAGCGCGGCGACTCGGCTATGCCGTTATCGGTACACAGTTTGTCAAGGCGGGCTTTTTCCTGCTGCAACTGCCGGGCACAGTCACCGATCATTTTACTGACCACGCCCTCGACATCGTCAATCGCCTGCTCTTGTCCGACTATCCGCAAGATGACATCAATCGCGTACAGCGACCGAATCAAGCGGCCATAGCTGCGGCGAATCACCCGGATCGCTTGTTCGCTGTGAATTTTGATGGTGCGTTCAAATACCGGACGACTAATCGCCGGACGAACGGTCTTTTCCTGCGCGGTATGGTCTGCCATGCCTTTTCCTCTGAGGGTGGTCGAATAATGCCCGATGGTAACGCGCATTTTTCTTCCAATACCTGCAAAAAATAGCTGATTTACTGATCTTTTGCAGACACAGAGTAGGCAATATTCGCTTCAATGTACGGCGATTGCGCTGTCTTTAGTTTTTTAAATTCAGCTAACCCTTTTTTCCTGGGCCGTATTGCCTTTTCACTGAAAACCCAACAATTCTTGTCGTCTTTCGGGACGGCTTGATCCGGCTTAGTGTCGGCGTTCCGCCTTCAGGCGGCGTGGATGAGCTTCATCGACGGGTCGGGTGCGTTAAGCCCGATGGTAGTTGCATGCGTTGAGCATGTTTATCAATCCTGTCCAGGGACAGCCAATGCCCCGGTCGGGGTGGTTTGCTTCCCGGACACAAAACCCCCGGCCGCGCAGGTGGGTTCTAATTCAAGTCTTGATCCGGGCGCGGCCGGAGGAGGTAAATAGTATGGCAAACCGAGGTGTTAACAAAGTCATCCTGGTCGGTAATCTGGGCGCTGATCCTGATATCCGTTATATACCGAGTGGCGACATGGTCACGACAATCCGTTTGGCCACCGGCGAAATCTGGAAAGATCAGGACGGCAAGCAGCAGGAGCGTACCGAATGGCACCGGGTGGTGTTTTATCGCCGCCTGGCGGAAGTCGCCGGTGAGTTTCTGAA
>CAIUYS010000469.1 GCA_903903365.1 uncultured Methylococcaceae bacterium | reverse complement strand
GCTTCTCGGTACCCAAGACGGTGCTTGGGAACCAGAATAAACTCGTGGAGGTCAGGCTCTGCCTGACTGTCAGGCAAAGCCTGACCTCCATTGTAGGCGCATTCCCAATCCCGTCAGGAATAACGAGCTTTGGGTGTCCTCACATACTTGTGTATAGCGACGAGAGCTGGAGCTTGGGAACCAGAATAACGCTAACCGTTTTTGCTTTTCTTCGTGTCCTTCGTGTCTTCGTGGTGAATGCTTTATGTTTTTTCGTTTCGTAGGGGGGCGGTTTTACGCCTGTCCTTAAAGCAATCGTGCTGCATCTTTTTAATCATAATTAATTTTCAGGCAAATTTCAGCATCATTTTGTGTTATCCTACGCGGCTAAATTTTATTCTATAAATTCTCATATCACTTTATGCGAACTCGCGTTAAAATTTGCGGCTTTACCCGCATTAAAGATGCTGTTTATGCTGCCCGCCAAGGCGTAGATGCCATTGGTTTGGTGTTTTATCCACCCAGCCCAAGACATGTTGAGATTGAACAGGCCATCAGGATTGTTAATGCCCTGCCCGCTTTTACCTCGGTAGTGGCTTTGTTTGTTGACGAGCAGGAAGCCCGAATACGCGAGGTTTTGGCGCGCGTACCCATTGACTGTCTTCAGTTTCATGGTGATGAGCCGGCCGAGGCTTGCAGAATTTATGATAAACGGTACATTAAAGCGGTCAGTATGCGAGAGGGTATTGATATTGCGGCTTTAGCTGAC
Organism: uncultured Methylococcaceae bacterium; assembly: GCA_903903365.1. Lineage (GTDB taxonomy): Bacteria > Pseudomonadota > Gammaproteobacteria > Methylococcales > Methylomonadaceae > Methylobacter_C. The sequence continues at coordinate 2,731 of CAIUYS010000469.1, read as the reverse complement.
CACTATCATGATGCGGCGGGGTTATTGCTGGATGCTTTCCATCCTGATACCAAAGGCGGAACCGGCAGTCAATTTGACTGGGCAATGATTCCCCAATCCTGTACTTTGCCCGTTATACTGGCAGGTGGTTTGGATGAAACCAACGCAAAACAGGCAGTACAGGCCGTAAGACCTTACGCATTGGATGTAAGTAGCGGTGTAGAATCTGCAAAAGGTATTAAAGACTCGCTTAAAATAGCGGCATTTATAAAACAAGTTAATGAGGCTGATAGAATAACAACATGACCGAAAAATATAATATGCCCGATGAGCGGGGACACTTTGGCCCTTACGGTGGAATTTTTGTTGCTGAAACATTAATCCCCCCTATTCAGGAATTAAATGCTGCCTATCAGCATTACTTGACCGACCCTGAATTTATAGCGGAACTGGATGCTGATTTAAAATATTATGTAGGCAGACCTTCGCCTTTATATCATGCTGAACGCTGGAGTCGTGAACTGGGCGGCGCTCAAATCTATTTAAAACGTGAAGACCTTAATCATACGGGCTCTCATAAAATCAATAATACCGTGGGTCAGGCATTATTGGCCAAGCGCATGGGTAAAACCCGTATTATCGCGGAAACCGGTGCAGGTCAACACGGTGTTGCTACCGCAACCATTGCTGCCAGACTGGGTCTGGAATGTGTAGTTTACATGGGTGCAGTTGACGTTGCCAGGCAGTCTTTAAACGTATATCGGATGAAATTGCTGGGGGCAACCGTAGTGGCGGTTGAGTCGGGTTCTAAAACGCTAAAGGATGCTTTAAACGAAGCGCTTAGAGATTGGGTCACCAATGTTGATAATACTTTTTATATTATCGGTACGGTTGCGGGCCCACATCCTTATCCGGCGATGGTGCGGGATTTTCAAGCGATTATTGGCCGTGAAGCCAAAGAGCAATGTCTTGAAGCAACCGGACGCCTGCCCGATGCGCTTGTGGCTTGCGTAGGTGGCGGTTCAAATGCCATCGGTTTGTTTTATCCGTTTCTTGAAGATAAATCCGTAAAAATGTACGGCGTTGAAGCAGCCGGTGACGGTGTGGAAACGGGACGGCATTCTGCGCCGTTATGCGCGGGTCGCCCCGGTGTGTTACACGGCAACCGTACCTATTTAATGGCGGATGATGACGGTGAAATTATCGAAACCCATTCTATTTCAGCCGGCCTGGATTATCCCGGTGTAGGCCCTGAACATTCCTGGTTAAAAGATACCGGCCGGGCAACTTATGTCAATATAACCGACACCGAAGCGCTGGAAGGCTTTTATGCGTTAACGCGCATGGAAGGCATTATTCCTGCACTGGAGTCCAGCCATGCAATGGCTTACACAATGAAACTTGCACCGACTATGCGTAAAGACGAAACCATCATTATTAACCTGTCCGGTCGTGGCGATAAAGATATGCAAACGATGGCCAAACGTGAAGGAATAGAACTGTGAGTCGCTTAGCCGCCAGATTTGAAGAACTTGCCAAAACAGGTCGCAAGGCATTAATTCCTTTTATTACAGCGGGCGATCCACATCCCGATTTTACCGTGCCGCTGATGCATGCCATGGTAAAAGCCGGCGTTGATGTGATTGAGCTGGGCGTACCTTTTTCTGATCCGATGGCCGATGGCCCGGTTATTCAGCGTGCCAGCGAACGCGCGTTGGCTCATAAAATGAGCTTAAGACGCACCTTGGAAATTGCGGCTGAATTTAGAAAAACCGATCAGGAAACGCCGGTTGTGCTGATGGGTTATTTAAACCCGATTGAAGCAATGGGTTATGAGAATTTTGCCAATGCGGCACAACGCGCAGACATTGACGGTGTTCTAACAGTTGATTTACCCCCGGAAGAAGGCGTTGAGTGCGGTGCCTTGTTAAAGGCACGCGGTGTTGATCCCATTTTTCTGTTGGCGCCTAACAGCACCGATGAACGTGTTAAAAAAATGGATGCGGCGGGTAGTGGTTATATTTATTATGTGTCTCTTAAAGGCGTAACCGGTGCCGGCCATTTAAATATTGCCGATGTTGAAAACAAACTGCAACAAATCAAAGCCATTACAAAATTACCGATTGCGATTGGTTTTGGTGTAAAAGATGCGCAAACAGCAAAAACTATTGCTACTATAGGCGATGGTGTGGTTATCGGTAGCGCCCTGATTAGTAAAATAGAAGCCAATCTGGATAACCCGGAACAGGCTGGCAACGACATTATTGAATTATTGGTATCCATACGCCAGGCACTGGATAGTTAAGGCGTGTCATGATAAAGCACGATGGAGCATATAAATGAGTTGGTTTGAAATATTACTACCCAAAACAATCAGAACCGAAGGGTCCAATAAAAAAGGCGCGGTGCCTGAAGGTTTGTGGACTAAGTGCCCTGGCTGTAATGCGATTCTTTATAATACCGAACTGGAAAGAAATCTCAGCGTGTGTCCAAAATGCGAGCATCACATGCGTATTTCGGCCAGAACACGTTTGAATATGTTTCTGGATGAAGAAGGACGTGAAGAAATCGGCAAGCATATTAAGCCTATTGATCCGTTAAAATTTAGAGACACCAAGAAATATAAAGACAGGATTACCCAAGCTCAAAAACAAACCAAAGAACATGATGCCTTGGTCGTGATGAAAGGTCAGCTTAACGGTAACGATATTGTTGTTGCTGCCTTTGACTTTAAATTTATGGGCGGCTCAAT
>CAIUYS010000468.1 GCA_903903365.1 uncultured Methylococcaceae bacterium | reverse complement strand
TGCCAGATTAGGGGAAATACTTCAATTACTCAGCAAAGATATTCGAAAAGAAAATGATATATGGCTTTTAGATATCAATGAGGATGAAGTGCAGTAAAAGCGGTTGGTGTTGAAACTTTTATTTCATCCCAAACTTCTTTGAATGCAGGCTTAGAAAGATTCTCTTTGATTCCATCATTCCAATCTTTCCAACTATTTTTACGAATTCTTTTCTGTTGCCTTAAATAGGTTTGCTCGTTACAAAGGTCGAGATAGTTATAAATATTTTCACGCAACTCCTCATCCTTGTTATCATCGATAGTCTTCCCAATTAATGCGTCAACCGGAATATTGCTGTCCACTTAGGTGTTGATGCACTGGAAATCATTAGAGCGCAATTAGGCAAACATGAATCTTTTGTTTTTACTTATGAAAAAAAAACCCGTAACCCGCGCCAACAATCACGCCTGGCGTAAAGCGTTAATTCGTGCTGACATCAAAGAGTTTAGATGGCACGACTTACGCCACACCTGGGCAAGCTGGCATGTTCAGAACGGCACACCGTTAAATGTTTTAAAAGAACTCGGTGGATGGGCTGATTTAACAATGGTTATGAGGTACGCGCACTTATCCAGCGACCACCTAAAAGAATATACCGGCAATGCCAGTGTAAAAAAAAGTGGGAGAGTAGTTGTTTTGAAGGAAAAAACAACTACTCCCTAAAAAAGTTACAAATTTACTACAAGCAATAAAAAAGGCTTAGGTGAAAAACACCTAAGCCTTTGATTTTATTGGTGGGGTGTCGGGGGTTCGAACCCCGGACCTATGGATTAAGAGATAACCCCGCAAATTATTAAAATCAATTAGTTAGGTATGTTTTATTGTAACCAGATGATAATTTTCAGGCTATATAAATCAATCTGTTACCAATCAATTGTCACCACGAATAATCATGGCTGTAGCTGTTAATTTAGTATAATTTTAACTACATAAAAACACAACATAACTGTTTATTTTATTGCAAAACAAAACAGAAGTGTTATAATAATACCCATGAACTCAAAACAAATGAAAAAGTGGTTGGAACAACAAGGGGCAACTTTTCAGCCGGGTAAAGGCTCGCATTTGAAAGTGTTCTTGAATGGCAAGCAAACTACACTGCCTATGCACGGTACCACAGAGCTGGGCAAAGGTCTTGAGGCTGCCATTAAACGTCAACTTGATTTGAAATAAGGAACTGTTATGTTTGATTACCCCGTTATCTTGACCCAAGACGAGGGCACCGTATTGGTGTCCTTCCCCGATATTCCCGAAGCCATCACTTTTGGCAAGGATGAGATAGAGGCCATGAGCCATGCGGTTGACGCGCTGGAAACAGCCTTATCTTTTTATGTCGATGCCCGAAAAGCCCTGCCGGAACCCTCCATCTTGCCTGATTTGCACACCGTCAGACCGTCAGTTCTGGAAGGGGTTAAATTAGCTTTGTACCGTGAAATGATGCTGCAAGGCGTACGTAAAGCCGATCTTGCGCGGCGCTTGGGTTGGAAGGCTCCACAAGTAGATCGGTTGTTTAACTTGGGTCATGCATCACGCCTTGATCAACTGGAAGCCGCAGCCAAAGCATTGGGCCGGCATATTGATTTAACACTGGCATGATAGCCAGTAACAAAGACAGAAGTTTCGATTAAAGCATTTCCAGTGCGGCTTTAAATCCGGCAATAACACTCTGAATACTGGCGCTATCCGCTGCCAGATTAACAGCACTATTTTCCGCATTGGATAAGTCGCGCACTGAATCTATCCAAGCCCACATGAGTGGGGCATCTACCGAGCGTCCGATATTAAGTTGTTTATAAATGGGATAGATTAAAATTATCTTATCCCCTGCCAATCGGTTAATTTCCAAAACAGCATCAACTTTTAACTCATCGAGTGTTTTTATTACTGGCAGGGTATTGATTATATAATTTCCTGATTCAATACTTTCGCCAAAATAATTAACGGATAAAGTAAGCAGGTGGTTATCGTCAATAGATAAAATCTCATACTCAATATCGTTTATTACCATTACATCACCCGCATGGCAATAACTAAGCCAGCACGTACCAAAACCTTCTACTTGATTACTTCCGGTAGTAGCGCTTATATAACCTGCTTCATAAACCATTTTAATTACCTATCGCAATGTAGTTGAGTGAGCCGGTAGCCAGTGCGACCGAGCCTGATACGCTCCAGGCATAGCTTGATAATGTAAAAGTGTTGTTTTGAGTAGATGGTGTAATAGTTATTTTTCTCCTGATGATGGCTGCTGTAGCATTTGAGATAATCATCTTGCAATTAACAACGCCTGTGGCGTTTGCTGTCGCCTGCCAAAAGCTTGTATTAAATGTAGCAGATTTGATAACGCCGGAGCTAGCTGACCCAGAAAAACTTCCGCTCCATGTTTTTTCATAAGTGCTCCATCCTGGTGACCCTGTTTTATAAATTAGTCCATTTGTTGACGTACCGGTAAATGTTCCTGACGCATAAGGATTGGCATTGCTTCGTGACGCAGATGATGTTAAGAGCCAACTTGCAGAATACTGAATACTAACTACTTCCCACCCGCTTGGAGCATTATATGTATTGTAAGTTGCCGGTGTAGCTCCGGCTGACCCACCATAAACTGGCCCTGCTTGTGAAGATCCTCCATTTGAAACAATATTATCAGTAACAGTGATTACCTCATCCGCACCCAAACTATAAGATGTCCCATTAGTGTTAGCCGCTGCAAAACTAACCTTTATTTTTGCGTAAGCCGATGTGATATTAACCGCTTTTGAATCGGTAACCGATACACCATGTTCTGCTGCTGACAATGCCCTTGCCTGACTGCCCAGATTAACCCATAAGGCCGTCCCGCTGTTCCAGCCCCAAATAGTCCAGGTAACTGTCCGATAATAATAACCATACGTTGATGACCCATTACCCATAATACTGCTAAATTGCACAGCAACAGTAATCGCGGCAGTGTTGGCATAAAGGATGCTTTCGCCTGATTCCCAAGCGCCAGTAGTATTTGCGCCTGATGTTAAGCTGACTGGCGTTGTTCCTGCTCCGGTACTTAAAGTAAGTTGTGCCACCGCGTCAAATTTCCAACGCTTGGAGCCTGTAGCAGTCTCAACCATATTGTCCGCGCGTATCTGCCAGCTTTGACCTTGTGCCGATGACGCGGGGATATAGCTGGTTAGTTCGAAGGGGCTAACTTGTAATTTTGGCTGTGCGTCAAAATAACCGGGTATGGTAACCGTTGACCCGCTGACCGCCGTACCATATTCAATACGATTGACGTTTTTATAGTTTTGGTAAGCGCCACCGCGATATTTTTGGAATGACAAATCACCACTACTTAACAGGGCAAAATCACGATTAACAACGGTATCATCGCCGTTATAAACCATGATCGAACCATCGCCGTTTATGACCGCATTACCGCTGCCAATTGTGATATTTTCGGTTGCTGCCATGCGACCCGATTTAATCTGATCGGCTGACAGACTTCCGGTAATACCGACATTGGCATCCATCAATATTGATGGCACACCTGCAATGTTGCCGACAATAAAAGGGGTTTTATTCGTGCCGTTTAAGTTGACTGCAAAAATATCCGCATCAAAAATTAACGGCGTAGCTGCTGGATCGTTTAATGCAGTTTGCAAACCAGTTTTAATCTCATTGGCAGTTGGAACAGATGTCACCGATGTAATGGTTTTGGTATATTCTGTAGCGCTTAATACATAATCGGTTGCGCCACCAAACGCATCATAAGCGCCAAAACGTAAAAAATACGGGGTATCTTCAAGCAAGTTTGGCAAGGTAATAGTTAGATCAGAACCGATAAATACCTGATTAGCTGTTCCAGGTGTAAAGCCTGACACCGTGCTTAAAAACACGATAACGCCCTGCCAGTCATTATCAGACGGTCGAGTATAGCCAATGATTAACGATTGATAACCGGCAAAGATTGATACGGAAGAAACCGCTGTAGGCGCTGGATTAGAGACGGTTAAGTTTGCGCTGGTACTATAACGCCCGTAATTATCCCTTGCCCTGACCAAAACCTTTACAGCTCGTCGTGGGCCACCATCTTGGGTATTTTTATCAAAACTGTAGTTATAGGCTGACTCAGTAACAAAATCAGATCGTAACAGCGTTAAGCCGTTATAAATATCAACTTGAAAATCCCTAAACCAAGGCGATTGACCACCTACACCTGCCGCGTAAGTTGTAGAAAAACCCAATATAGCCAGTGCGTCGGTGTCCCAGACAAATTCTGCTTGTTTGCCTGAAAAAGTAGTGCCTCCAGTTTTAAGTGCTAAACTGGTAACGCTGACTGATTCAATCGGGTACATTTCCCCTAGTACATGCGATAGGGTGATACTAGTTGAATACTTACCGGTGACATTTACCGAGCTTACGGTTATCTCATAAGTGCCTGTTAAGGGGTTGATAATGCGGTAGGTTTGCCCTGTAACCTCGCTATCAAACAAAGTTACGCCGTTATGTCGATAAACTAAATGGTAACCGCGTAATAGCATATCATTTGATGCAGACCATGAAATATCAAGATAACGGGTCAATCCCTCTAGTCCGGTATAAACGCCTTCATTAACTAAAATGCCGGAGGGCGGTGCGACCGATGTAACTTGATACGGATTGGCAGGTAGCGGGGTTAAATCGGCAATGCTGTCAATATCGGCAAACTTGGTACTGGAGTATTGAGTTGCAGAAATGGTGTAAAAGCCTTGTTGAGCGTCCTCATTTTCAGTAATGCCCAGTATTCTAAACAGCCGTGAGACATCTGCTTGTACATAAACAATAAATTCAAGTTCGGTTTCCGGTGCTGCACTAAAAGCGGGGCTGACTGTAATCGTGCTAACTGTACCCGCTGCTGTGCTGATGGCTGAATCCGTAACCAAGCCGTCATTGCCTATGATAGTCAGTCGGTAGCTTTTTCCCGACTCCAGGATAATGGTGCTGTCCAGATTTATAGCCGTGGTTGTCGAGCCATTTGACAGTCTCCCACCCAAGCGCTTACCGCCTGATTTTAACGGATCGGCAATACGGATAATGTCACCCGGCTTGTTGGTAATGCCCGACAGCCCTACGGAAAACGTCACCGCGTCAATTTCATCACGACCTGTAATTAATAAGCGTTTACCGCGTCGATGTGCTTGAGCGCGTGACGTGCAGCCGATAGCTGTTTCGGTTATTGGCCGGTAGCCATAACGCTCAATCGCAGTAAAGTCCTCGACGTATTCAGTAGCCAGCCGTGATTGATCGGTTAGATCATTATACTGAATCATTGCCGCTGTATAGCGGGTTTGCCGCGCTGAACCTTGATAAACAAAACGACCACCGACCACATTGGCAGGGGTATAAAGCGAAGAAACCGCTTTGGGTGTATCTTGTGTCAAATAGACGCTTTTACCGTCCCACAGCGGCATTGCGTCAAAGATTCCCGCCAGTTGGTTAACCATTTCATGGGCAGACACTTGTACCATAAATTGCGCGTCGATTGAATAGCGTGACTCTACACCACCCGCGCCATCCGATACAGTTTCATCACAGCGTTTGGCAATGGTAAAAATTGACCATTTATCTTGGTAGGCTTGATTGATTTCAGATCCTAAACCAATGCCGCCGGTCGTGAGCAGGTGATACAAAAACCAAGCCGGACACCGACACCAACGCATGACAAGAGAGCCGTCCCATGTTGCGCCGGTATAGGTTCTAGCCACCGGATCATAAACCGATGCTGGTGGGACTTGAATCAACATACCCTTTAAATCATAACTACGCACCGGTACGCTGCTAAAATAACGAGCATCAAACAGCAATCTTATATGTGGAACATTGGGGCGGCGTAATTTGGCATAAGTTAGACCCACATAACTATCCCAGGTAAACGCGGATTGTTCGGCAACCGTGGCGTTGCTAACCGGATCAGCGGAAACGCGGGTCACTCTAACTTCGTATAGAGATGCGGAGTCATTAATCTCTTTTAGATTGATTGTAAAGGCACGTTGGTACGGGCTTTCTATCTTATCGTAAACCCTACCTTTTCCCTGCAAATCAGCCAGTATCCAATTGGCTGAACCTGATGGTCTAACCTCTATTTTCAGCTCAACAGTAACACTACTACGATCTCCATTAGCCATATTTTGACTAACCAAGGATGCGTAAGTAACGATTACCCTAACTGCGTCTGCGCCGCCTACTGTCTTGGTAATTGGATATCCGTACTTTACAGATGTATTAACGGCAATCGGTGAGCCGGTTGCATCTTCCAGTGTGCCTTGTATATAAGCCTGATCTTGGGTTCCCAGTCGATAATCAACGGTGATCCCCTGAAAGTTCAGCGTGCCATCCGGCGCTTTGATAGGCGTGCCGTCCAGCTTGATCGACATTAACGGATCGGTGGTGGCAAAGCCTTCAATCTGCCCCCAGACCCACGCCTCGATGACTTCTACCATCGCTTTTGAACGTACGGTATCGGCTTGAATAATCGGTGTGCGTGGTGTGCTGCTACTATCGCTGCCTTTGGCTCCGCCTAATTGACTCATGGTGCGATATCCTCTACCCAGTAATTTGATGATAAAACAATTGATCCTGCATCTTGCACATGCCCGACCAAGATAGGGTAAGGATTACCGGCACGCATTAGATTAACCGGACCGTTGGAAATAAAAGACGGCTTGTTTTGATAGCTTTCGGTTTGCCCTGCGGCGACCGATTGTTTGCTACCGGTGATAACGTTGGCAATAGCGGAAACCGCCATACTTAACGCCATCGTTAAAACCATTGCGGCTATGGGTGCGGCAATGGCGGCGGCTGCGGCTGTAAAGCCTATGCCGGTAAATAATGGGATCAGCATAGCAGCAGGAACATCGCCACCTGCTCTTGGGATAATCATTAAAATCTCGCCACCCCATGCTGTATTTGCATTGTCCAGCGTGACTTGCCGGGTTAGTTCGGGGGCATTTTCATCGACCAGTAAAGCAACATAATCACCCTCATTGCAGGCAATCAAAAACCCGTGGCGGTTGGCTTCAATGGCGCGTAATGCTTCGCCGGGTGTTTTAACGTGCAATTGCCAGTCAGTGTCAAATTGCGCCAAATCGCCAAACAGTTTAATTTTTTTCATGATGCCTCAGATAGCAAACCGTGTTTTGTTGCCAATATTGCCCGTACATCTCGATGCGTGAATTACATTGTCGACTGGGATGATGCAAGATGGTGTTATTGCCTTGATAAATGGCCGCATGGTTAGGGCAATAACCCCCTAAGCTCATAATGATAATATCGTCTGGTTGCAGCTCTGTAACAGTTATAAAACCATTGGCTAAAAAGCCGTTAATAAAGGCGTTTTCGTGTTGTGGATCCTGCCACCATTCCCATGATTTACGCTCACCGTCATTAATGATAATTTGTAATTCATGTTGGTAATAATCGCTAACCAGACTCAAGCAATCCATTACCCCGTAAATAAATTGACGACCTTCATAAGGTGCTGGCAGTATGCCCGTAGGCTTATAAACAAATACTTCGTTGGTTGGTATGCCGACAATCATAAACGGCACGTTGCAGCGTTCGGAGCTGGCAATGTCAGCGGGTGATGGTTCGGGTGATCGGTTGGGGTGCGAGTGATAAACACAAGCCAACTTATCAGCCCATTGAGCATAAATTAGCGGATTAATTAAAAACGAGTTATCCGGTTCATGGCTTTCGTTATCGCACTCGATAACAATGTAGCTGTAACCGGTATTGATAATCAGCCCACAAGCCTCACGCGGGAAAACCCGCTCAGCGTGTTCGATAATTTGGCTTAATACTTGATCTTGCATTAGCTACTCCTTCCAAGCCCAGGATTGCCGCCATAATCAAGTGGGTTAGTTGCGCCAAACCGTAGTTTGCAATCCGACAAACGCTTGCCGCACACATCCGCTGTATTGGTTAAGACCGGATCGCCGACCGCACTAAACCACTTTGCCAAATTGGTACCTGGCCACGAACAGCCAGAACCATTATCGGTATGCTTATAACGATGATTACAGCCGGTAGCCAGTGCCAAGATGCCTGGTAATTGTTTATCTAAAAAATCCATAGGACTTGCCAAATCAAACTTAACCGTCTCGTTGGTTTCTTCAGCCTTGCGTTCGATTAGATAATACTCGTCGATGTAATCTGCGGTATTAGCTAGCACGTAACTTGCCAGTGTGCGTCTACGCCGGACGGTTGCGCCTACCAAGTCTTGATGACTAGCGCATAGGTCTGTAATCAAGCGGGTAGCATTGCCAATTTCTGCTGTGGGACGAGGGGAACTGCCATTGCCGCGCTTGTCGATGCCTGTTACCTTGATAATCCACGGACTGTAAGTGTTACCAAGATAAGCCAGCGGGGTGCTATCGGCGGCAGTACCGGCATAAAAATAATAAACTTCGCCAACGCCTATCGAGTTTAAATCGACGCTGTATAAATCAATTTGCGCTGACGGGGTTAATTTGTGGCTATCTTTTGCTAAGGTCATGGCTCGAATACTTGTCTTAGGTTAAGGCTCAAGCGCCACAAAGCGCCGATTGATACGATTGTTTTGCTATCGGGTACAACGATGTATTTCTTGGTAAGGCCATCGAGAGGACTTACCCAGGTTAAGGGCAGCACTGAACGGGCAGCTGCCAGGATAACCATGGCTGCCCTAAGCTCTGTATCCGTCAAGGCAGGCCAGGTAATCGACCACTCTTCCCATTCCGGATTTAAGCCGGTCTCTATGCGTTGCTGGTAATTGTCCCCCATCTCGATAATGGATACCCGAGAGCGGATATGAGGAGCTGAGGTAATGTGTATTTTTGAGGAGTAAGGTAGTGCAGTCATCAGGCTAAAATCCCTCCCGGACGCTTTTCGGTGACTAAAACTTCACGTATTTTTGAGTTGATCAAGTTGCCCAGACCTTGCATGGCGTTAGAATCACCATTACCGCCGCTAACTGATACCGAGGTATTGACAGTAATATCGCCACCGCTGGATTGTGCGTTAGCCATTTGTTTTCGGCTTATTACCAGTTCACCTTTTTGTAAAATAGCAGGGACTTCATCCGGCTTTAACCCTGCCACGCCACCGCTATGGTAGCGAGGCGCACCAGCAAATACACCCGGATTAACGCTAACCGTGCTGCCTGCTTGCCCGACAACGCCGCCGCTATGAAACAGGCCGGCCAAGGCGGTAAACGCCGAACCTGCCAAGCCACCGCCATCTTTAACGCCGGTAGCGCCAAACAAGCCTTTCATGATTGCCGCGCTGGCTGCTTGCGAGGCCATTTGCCGAACGACATTAACAAAGCCGTCCAACATACTTTCAGAATTTTTTGCAAACGGATCGAAAAGAAAATCAGCAAAAGCGGATTCCATATTGCGTGCCGCTTGGACGGCATATTCAGTCAGTACGTCGGTACCTTTTTTGGCGGGATCAATAAAATCGGCATTATAAGCCTGTGACAGTTTATCCATTTCGGCTTTAAATTGTGCCTGGCTAATGTCGCCGGCATTTAAGGCATCCGCATTTTTGGCCAGTTGAGCATTAAAACCTGATTGCACGTTATCCGATTGAATCAATGATTGGTTATCAAATTTAAGCGCCCCATACGCGCGGGCGCTTTCAGCTAGTGCGTCTTGTTTTTTGGCAAGACGATCAAGGGCATCGGTTTCATATGCCAAGTCTTGCAGTTTTATTTGCTGATCGTGCGTGGCATCTTTGTACATGCCTTTTTGGATATCATATTGCAGTTCGGTGATGCGTTTGGTTTCACCGTGCAGGGCGTTTTCACGCTCCATTTTGGCAATGAGTTCGTCAAATTGCAGAGCTAAATCTTTAACCTCTTTTTTCTGTTTAACATGGGTTCCGGTTTCTTTGGGTGGTTTATCGGTGCCACCTTCCATAAAGTCATCGATTGATTTTTGGTTGGTTTTAGGCGCTACCGGTAACGGTGCTTTCTTGGTAGTTAATTTTGCATAAAGCGCTTCTTGCTGCTTATACATGGCATCCAGTTTTTGTTGTTCAGCGCCTATGTCAATCGGTTTTTGACTATCACTCATGCTCCATTTATCGCCACTGCCATTTTTCAATCCGGCCATTTTTTTTTCAGCTTCGTCGATTTGTCTATTGACCGCCGATAACTCCCCCGCCACGCCGGTTAAAGTTGTTTGATCAAAACTATAATCGGCAATGCCTTGCAGGACATTATCCAGAGTCACGCCTTTTTCAGTCGCATCCACCATTTTTGCAGCCAACTCGTTAAAGCCTTCAACCAATGGCCCGGCAATAACGGCAGCAGCACCACCCAGGTATTTGGTCATCTTTGCCAGTCGGTCATTAAACTGATCGGCATTTTGTGCCATTTCAGTAGTAATGCCGTTAAGTTCAGCGCCCTCTTTTACGGCAGCTCGCAAACCATCGCCGCCCTGTAACAGTAACGGGGCCATTTCAGCCCAGCCCTTACCCAAAGCTTTTGCGCCCAAAGCGGCGCGTTTTTGTGGGTCTTCAATACCGGATAATACGTCAGCCAGTTGCATCATGGCTTCAGCGGGATCTTTTGCATTAATGCCCAGCTTGGCAAAGCCGTCAGCATTTTTACCCATTTCGACATTAAGCTTGTTGGCAGCGGTAACAAAGGCGTCCATGGTGGTACCGCTTTGCTCGGTAGCCAACTGAAAGCCTGAGAGCTTTTCAACGGCAATCCCGGTGCGTAGACTCATATCATTAAGCGCATCCGCCGCATCAATGCCCGATTTTACAAAGGCACCGGTGGCGGCTACAATCGCGGCAATGCCGGCTGCAGGTAAGCCGACGCCCAACGCGCCTAGCGCTCTGTTAATCCGGTTAGATACGCCTTCGGCATGAGCTTGAAAGCCGGAAAGTTGGGCATTAATCCGGGTAATTTCGTTGGTGATATTGCCCATGTGGGCGTTAAAATCAATCGTTACGCCAAGAGCCATAAAGTTACCTTGTATTTAAGTTAAGTTCTTGTGCCAATTGGCGGGTTGCCATATCGGAGGCTTCAATCATGATGGCCAGTGCGGTTGGGGCGTTGGTATTAAAGGTATTGGTGACAAACTTACGGCCTGCCACTCGGGTATTGCCTTTTTTATAACCGCGCTCCAGCCATCGGCCATACAGCGCTGTTTTTTGGTTATCCCGTTTGCCTGACTTTACGACCAGATAAACACCCACATCGCCATTTTTACGCACGGTATGTATTTTTGATGTTTTTACAACAATGGCTTTTTTTAAGCGTCCGGTTTTTATTGGTGCAATAGCCCGGACTTGTTTTAACATGAAATTTGCACCCTTACGCAAGGCCAGACGGGTTACCCGTTCGCCAAGCCTTGCATTAAGCTGAAACAAGGCGCGTTGAATTTCGGCAATACCCTGAATGCGAATTGAATAATCATTGCTCATTTTGGCTTACCTACCGAAACGGTCTGCACGCCTTTAAGCTTTTCAGCGGTGCGCAGGCCGCCTAAGCCCAATAAGCCCACCAGAATGTTGTTGGCGGTCGTATCGGTAAACGCCGGCAAGGGAGGCAGGTCAAAACAAGCTGCAATCCAGCTCATTAATGATATGCCGATACCGCTGTAGGCCAATGAAAACACGCCCACCCAGATTGCAGCAGGACGACCGCCAGCAACCAGCAAACTGGGTGAGGCTGCTTCAATCTTGTTGATTTCCAATTGACCGATAATCAATGCCTGGTCGTTTTGTACCTGTGCCGCTAATTGATCTAGTTTGGCTTTTTCAATAACCGTGGCATCAGGCCAGATCTTGTTAATGGCATCATCCAGCAACTTACTGCCCGCTGCAATGGCATCATCTATTCCAAACATTCAATCACCTCTTGATTTAAAATCACGAATTAAACACAGTTGTAAAAGCAGGGTTTCAACGTCCAAAATCCCCAATAGCTCGGCAATAACGGGCAGCGCCGTATAATCAAGGCAAGCGCCCATCATGTTCCAGGCATAAATGGCCAGGGCAAAGGTATCAGGAGGCTCGCCTTGAGGGGTGGGGAGATTGCTGGACTCTAGCCAGCGTTGGGCTTTTTTAGCAGATCAGCCTGTTTTTTTTGATGCTCTGAGTAGGCGGATAAAATAGCACCTGTTAACGGCTCCCAGTGCTCGGGATGATCAGCTACCCATTCCATAAACAACGATTTGCTGAAATCAACAATACTGCCATCACCGCCCGGGATAATATCCAGTTCGGTAATGCCGCTCCAATCTTCGACAAAATCGCCCAAGATATCGCCTTGCTTGATAACCCGCGAGCGCAAATCTATCATTTCCAGATCGGTAGGACGCCTGACGGTAAAAACGACGCGTCCGGAAGCTACCGTCAAGCGCCGGTATTCCCGCAATTTGTCAATTAAATGCTGGCTCATGGGTTACGCCGCATAATAATTTGGAGCACCAAAAGCAGTAATGGTTGAGGGTGAGGTAATCTTGTCTTGTGCGGAGCCGGTTGGTGCAGCAACATAGCCAACATAACCGGTGAATACCATGATCGGACCGCCAGTCCCAAAGGTAAATTTAAAAGCCATTTGGGTTTGTAGGTCAGAGGCTTGTTTCATGGCAATTTGCCCAGCGTCTGAAATATCCCATAAATGGGTTAGGTCAACTTTAATAGGATTAGCGGCGCCTGGTATTTGTGTTTTTTGATTGCTATGGATAACCGTCGTATCAATAAAATCAAAATCACCACCTGACATGCTAATGTTTGACGCAGTAGTAATGGAGTTACCAAAGGTGATTTTTTTGGCATTGCCGCTGGTGAATGTATCAAAATTAGTGGTATCTACTAAAGTCGATGTTGCAACATCTGCCAATTGAAACGATACCGTTGTTGATACGGCGCCGACACGATATACCTTGCCGTTAAGTTGAGACATACCGAGCACTTCCAGGGCTACAAAATCACCGACAGAAAAATCATGGGTGGCTGTGATAACACCGGGTGCGGCCTTGCTGATTGCAGTAATGGTTTTGGCAACACCTAATGCTGATTGCATGGCGATTGAAACATTAGACATTTTGCGAGGGGTTGACATTTTATTTCCTTACGTTTTGACAAAAAAAAGCCGCTATAAGCGGCATGTTGGGTGATTTATGTTAATTAACGGGGTTAAATTCGGGCGTAAAATAACTGATGTGATAGGTTAACGTGATTACATGGATTTCCGGTTCATCTTCAGCGACTTTAAAATCAGTGGCTACCAGCAGACAATCACTGGCCAAAGTCGGGCAAGTGATGACTGATTCAATCAACACTGCCAGTGCGTCCATATCAGCTTCCACTTTTTCATCGTCTGGGGTACCACGTAACCAGGCATTAACGGCAATGGTTAAGGTTCGCTCTTGGAGTCGCGGGGGGTTGTGGATACTTACGACAGTGACGGTTTCTGCTTCTGCATATAAGGTAATGCACGGGAATGAGTTACGGGTTGGGCCGATGCGCTGGATCCAGACGCCGGCAAAGGCGGGCTGGTTTTTTAATTTTTCCTGTAATTCAAGGGTAATGGCGCGGCGAATGTGCATTAAAAATATTCCCGCATATCAACGTAGTTATCCAGCAATTGCTTAGCGGCATTGGGGATTGTAAAGGGTCGCATAACGCCTTCCATGCTGTTTTGAAAGACTTCCCACTGGCCGACAATAAAGCGGATCGCGTCTTTTATCGATTCCGGCACCTGGTCAGCCGTAGCAAAACCGCTGCTATACTCAACCCGAACACTGTTAAGCTGATCACGGGCGACGGGCCAATTTTTACCCCACGCCGGAACAATCACCGAAGTGACCAAATCAACCAAATAAAGCGATGGATCCAGCGTGGTATCAAGGCCATTTTGATCAATATATTTTACTGACACCACCGATAATAACGGGGATTTAAGGCTGATGGCATGACCTGTTTGCAGGTCGTAAGGGAAAGTATGGTCATATCCTGTCAGCGTTTGCTGCATAAAGGCGGTGCGGGTGTAATGCTCGGCCCACTGCAAGGCGCTGGCAATGCGGCCTGATATGATAGAGTCCCGACTGTTATCGCTAAACTGCATGATGCCTAAATGCAGGCGCATCTCATCCAGAGAGACCGGATCGGAAGTTGGCTGTATTTTAATTTTATGAATCATATTTTTATCTACAAAAATAATTGATTTGAAATGCGGATATCTAAATCAGGACATAACTACGATAGAAACATTACCCCAAAACAGGCCGTTGATATGGTCAAGATCGAAGATATACAGCTTTGCAGCATAACGGCCTTCTGTAAAACCGTAATGGCCCATATTAAGCACCAACCTATCCGCTGCCCGATTATCAAATAGAGCCGGTAATGTATCGCTGTCAAGCAGGTTGTCGCCCACTTGCAGTTGATATTTTGTTATTAAATTATGGTTGATTAGCGCATTGTCTTTGTACAGCGACAAAACTATCTCATTGTCACGATTGGTATAGATCGTTTCTAAGCTCATGTTAGCGCCCTGATTTCATATTTGGTATGGCTTGGGATGATTTCGTATTTTGAATGACTTGGGGTAATACTGAGTTTGCCCTGCCAAATGGATGGGAATGATAAGCGTGCATGACTTATAGCAACTGTATAACTATCCCCAAAAAGACCCATCGTTGACAGTATGTTGCCCTCACTTGTACTTACAGAGTAGCCATCACCCAACAAGCCCATTGTCGAGAATACAGCGCCCGTACCCGTACTTATTGCGTACCCATCACCCAGCAAATCCATCGTTAAGTTAATATCGCCAGCGCCTGTGGCAATTGATAGTGCAGACGCTAATACCGGCGCCTCATCTGCCAAGAAATAACCGACTTCCGCATAGCCAGCTTGGGCATAATGATAAGATGGATTAACATCGCCTATTAACGTGCTGACTGTATAACCATTAGCCGCTAAACTTTGTGTTGAAAGTACAGACCCCGCACCAACCGATTGTGAGTTACCGCTACCCAATAAATACATATCTAAATAGATGTCTGCCGCACCGGCGCTTATTGCCAGACTATCGCCGGACAACCCCATACCTAGATAAATATCAGCATTAGCAGCTGCAATGGCTGCGCCATCACCCAGTAAATCCATCAGCGAATAAACATTGCCGGCTCCCGTACTAACTGCTTGTGCAGCTGATAGCATCTCAAGAGTAGCGTAAGCAGTAGCCGCGCCTACGCAAGTACCCAACGCAGTTGCAGCCAGTTGCTCTTCTGCTTGCAGGAAATACCCTGCCAGTGCATAACCATCAGCCGCGTAGCGCATCTTATAAGCCTAGCACTGCGCGTTGCTCTCTGCCCCATTGACGAGTTGCTTCAACAAATTCGCCAAATACGGTCATTTCCTGCAATTCCTGAGACGATGGCACGTACAGCCCCATTGAAGCGCCTACACCAATACGTGCAAAATACATCTCATCATCAAGGGTATAGTGCGAACGTATTGTAGAGACAATTCGTTGCGCGATTAGCTGTGTATGTGGGCTAACCTGCCTGATGGCTTCTTTTAAAGAGTCGGTTAGCGTTACCTCAGCGATACTTGCACTGATCTCTTCCGGCTGATTGACTGGCAATACCGCTAAGTCGGGGATGGAGACATAAGTAATCCCATCAATAGTCGCAAGCTCCGTGCCTAAAGGACTGTGATTATCATCCTCGGGCAAGCGCAAAGTGCGGCTGATAATTGGATCGGTATATTTTTGGTAGCTGTAAATAGTCGG
>CAIUYS010000467.1 GCA_903903365.1 uncultured Methylococcaceae bacterium | reverse complement strand
TATCAGTACACGGATGGCTCGGTTATGTGCTGGATACCTGCCTTTTATTACAAGATCGGTACGGGTAGTAACGGTTTTAATCTTAATATCGTTGATATTAAAGATTATGCTTACTATGCTGATGTTACTACTGCCAATGCCGCAGGTTATGCCCTGCATCGTGCTTTTTACAATGCTGGCGTGGTACAGACAGGCGTGTTTGTTGATAAGTATCAATGCTCAAATAATGGCGGTACTGCGTCCAGTATCAAGCTTGGCAACCCTTTGTCATCGGCTTTAGTGCACAACCCATTCAGCGGTTTAACCGGCTTAACGACAGCCGATAATATTTATGCAGGCGCAATTAAAGCGGCTAAGACGCGAGGAGCTAAGTTCTTTTGTAACTCACGCTTTATCTTTAGTGCGCTCGCACTGTTGTCTTTGGCGCATGGGCAAGCCGCTACATCTGCGACTGCCTGTGCCTGGTATGATGCAGCAGGCATTACCAATTTCCCGAAAGGCAGTAATAATAACGCCTTGAAAGATGTTAATGATGCCACTGTTATTTACATCACTGACGGATATTCCAATTGCGGGCAAACCGGATCAGCATCTAACCTTGCCAAGACTGCACATAACGGTCAAAGCTGTGGTGTTGTTGATTTAAACGGTAACCTGTGGGAAATCAATCCCGGAATAACTTCGGATGGAGCAAGCTTTTATCTGCTAAAAACCAGCGCAGATATTGCTGCACTGACCATCGGTGCATCATTAAGCACTGATTTGTGGGGAGCGCTCGGGATTACTGCAAATTATGATTTATTGGGCACTACCTACGAATCATTAACAGCCTCCAGCACACTAAAATATTTCAACTCAACAGCGCAAGTATTTAGCGAAAGCGTTTCAGGTGTTCCTTGGTCGGCAACAGGTGCTGGCATCCCGTTAGCAACCGGTGTATCAACTGGTGGCACTAACGCAATGGGTAATGATGGGTTATGGGATTATCGTCCTAACCAAATGTGCGCTATTGCCGGTGGTCATTGGGGCGATGGGGCGACTGCGGGTGTTTGGGCGCTCGCTTTGATCTACGGTCGGGCGAATTCGAACGCCAATGTTGGCTTTCGCTCGGCCTTGTATCTTTGAAGCCCTGAGCGATAGCGATGGGGCTGCACTCTGAAGCAGGATTAGATAGAAAATTTATTGAATTTACAAAATTGATGACAATTTATTTAAATCACTTTCCTGCTTATGAAAAATACGGACTTGCACTGGAAATCAGGCGAGCGGCGTATGAGGTGTATGCGCTGATTGTGGAGTGTCAAAAGCGCTATCACAAGAAAACCACGCTCATGAGTCTGGATATTCGTCATGAGCAATTGCGTATGATGATTCGCTTGGCTAATGAGTTGGGTTATTTTGGCTTTAAAGACGGTAAAAAAGATAAAAAACTAGCACAGCATCGGTATTTAAACTTGTCTTTGCTGGTTGATGAACTTGGACGCATGATTGGCGGCTGGATTGTTGCTGATCGTGATAAGAGTGTAGTACGGGAAGTATCTTAATATGTGCGCTATTGCCGGTGGTAATTGGAACAATGGAGCGAATACGGGTGTTTGGACGCTCAATTTGAACAACAATCGGACGAATTCGAACAACAATATTGGCTTTCGCTCGGACTCGGTAAAGCCTCGAAATCTGATGTATAGATATGGTGGAGCCAAGGGAGATACTTTCCGGTGCGTAGCAATTGCTATGGCGAAATCGGTCTGCCCTCATTTTTCTGGTAGCAATAACCCGGTCAATGTTGGCTTGGGTGCGAACGTCAGATGAGGGTTTTATTTTGAAACGGCATGGCCATTTATTTGAACAAGCCTTTACTCACGATAATTTAGTGCAAGCGTTTCATGATGCGGCAAAAAGCAAACGGGGCAGGCGTGGTTGTTTTGATTTTGAAAAGCACTTGGCGATCAATATTAAAGAATTGCATACCGAACTACACAGTGGCAATTATCATCCCAAGCCTTATTTTACTTTTACCATTTATGAGCCTAAAGAGCGGGTTATCTTTGCTCCTGCTTTTCGGGATTGTGTTGTGCAACATGCTATTTATCGCATTATATCGCCTATTTTTGAAGTGGACTTTATCGACCAGTCATTTGCTTGTCGTATTGGGTTTGGCACGCACAAAGCGGCTGATTACGCACAACACGCATTGCAGCAAGTACCCAGTGACAGCTATACGCTCAAACTGGATATTAGAAAATTCTTTTATCGCATTGACCGGATTGTCTTAAAAACGCTTATTGAGAAAAAGATAAAAGATCAGCGGATGGTTAGGGTGATGATGCTATTTACTGAGCATGGCGAGGTAATGGGTATTCCGATTGGTAATTTGTTATCGCAACTCTATGCGCTGATTTATCTAAATCCATTGGATCATTATATAAAGCGAGAGTTACAGATTAAGCATTACTGCCGCTATGTTGATGATTTTATCCTGTTTGGCATCACGCATAAGCAAGCTGTGGCGTATCAACAGCTAATTATTGATTATATTGACAGCAACTTAAATCTTGAATTGTCTAAATCAACGATTGCCAAAGTTAGCAAGGGTATTAATTTTGTAGGTTACCGCACCTGGGCAACCAAGCGCTTTATTCGCACACGCAG
>CAIUYS010000466.1 GCA_903903365.1 uncultured Methylococcaceae bacterium | reverse complement strand
GATAAGTGCCGTCGACCTCAAAAAACATGTCAGCTTCGAAGTGCTTGTAATCAATCTTGGCGAGCACTCCGGCCATGGTGGTCTTGCCACTTCCCGGTAGGCCACGGATAAGGACGATTTGGGCGACTGCCTTGCTCACAGCGGTGGCGTGTAGAAGCCCGTTTGGCAAGGTTGGTGCCTGCCGATTGAAATTGTTCTTGCAATGCAAGGTGGCACGAGTGCCGTTGTTATTGGTCATTTGATATGTCCATAGGTTGGTTTTGGTTTTGTTCACCGCATGCGGCGGCTCGAACGGTCTTCCGTTCATTCCTTCTTTTTCAGTAGATGCTTGGTTTAGTTATCGCCTGGCGAGATTTCCCGGCGGTCGCTTCAGGTTTTGGCTAATGCATACCAATCAATATAGCGAGCAGATGATTGAACACGTTTCTCTTCTCACCAATATTAACAATCTACGCCAATAGCTCTTAATTCGTCTTCCAGGTCGTAATCATCATAATATTCCTGCTTATCTCGCAATTTGCAGATGATTTTGCATAGAATTCTTGTCTCGATTTCAGTTAGCGATGCCAATTTGGATATAGTCCCCCATGACACATCATGTTTGCGCGTGTCATAACATATTTCGTAATAAGACATAAATTCGCAGGCCAACATTGAATCGCCCATATAGAATTCACTGTTAATGTACTGAAACATATCTTGAAATTGACCCAATTCGAATTCAGTTGCCAATTTTTTGAGCACGTCATTATTATTTTTGCATATTTCTTCTAGAGACATATCTTCATAATTTATTTTTGTTTCTATAGTTTTTATCTTGTTTCTTTCTTTTTTATCAACTCCAAGAAAGTGCCGAACATATTTGTTATTTAGGAACATATTGGTTATTAAGGAAAATATTGGATGTTTAGAAAATATTGGTTACTTAGTACTCTGTCAGCAATAGCATTTCGCAGAAGAATACAGTGTTGTCAAGCCCTGGATAGATGTAGAAATACCAGTCTCCTGGTGGGAAGTCTGTGTCTCCGATTTCTTCTTTCTTCAGCACCCGACCATTCCATACTGACTTAAGAAATAGTTTGGCTCTTCGTTGCTGGGCATCTACCTTCAGTTTCACTTGTATCATTCGCACGTCGTCTTCATAGAAGGCATTCTTAATGACCAGGAAGTAGTCAAAAGCAAGCCGGTTCAATAACCAATCAGCGCCAGCAGCTAGCACCACTGTTCGCACTCCTTCGGTAAAGATAAACGCCGATTTGTGGTCATGTCGATATCGGTGCATGCTCCCTCCGTCGAATCGTTTCATCAGCTCGGTCAGGGCAGATGCTGAAATCCCATCGCCGCTCACGTTCCGCTCATCTCCGGACGGAATCGAAGTGTCATTATTTGAGTTCATTTTTTCTTTAATTGTTAGGGTGTCGCTGGTTAATGGTGCAAAGCGACAACTGCCTGTATTTGGCAACTTGCATGGACTACAGTTTGACCAGCCAAGCCCTGAGCATTTGTATTCATCGCCTGAATAGCACTGTATTCTTTTGGCCAGTGGGATTGAATAATTCTTGTTAGCGAATCAAGATTCGCATCGACATACGCGAATATCAAGTTGCCAAACTCTCGATGCTCTTCATTGAACCCTTCGACAAAATCAATAAACACAACGTTCTGACCAAATAGGTAATAAGAAATTGCCCCCATAAAAGGGTTGAAATAATCTTTGGCGATTTCCACATTGCTGTTCAAAAAGAAGTCTCCAAAATGCTTCCAAAGCCATCCACTTGAGTCGAATGCGACATTTCCCTCTGGACTACCATTCCGAAGCTCATCTTCAAATGCATGTTGTTTCACGAGAATTTCAAAAATCTCCCTGGCTCGTGCAACGAGTGAGAGGGTGTCTGACTTATTGGCAGTATTTGTTTTCATTATTAATATCTGATTGTTTGTTGTAGATGTGGGTCAGGAGAATAATGGTATTCACCTGGACTCGTTGTTTTAATATTTTCGGCCCATTGGACCGAACCTCTGGCCTTTGCACAAGTGCTGGCATACATATAATCTAGTTATGAATCGATAGTCGTCATTCGCGCATCAACTCTCACGTGTTCCATTTTCTTCATATTCTTCCCAAATCCTCTGGCCGTGACGCGTCGCACCGAGGAGAGGCCGGTAGGTTTATGCTCCACTACTGCAATCCAACCCGGATTTGGCCCCTCCAAACCGGCAGATTTGGTATTGCCACTAATCCGTATCGCCTCAAAGGTCATGTGAAGATGCTGAGCACGTTGAAGCTCATTTTTCAGCACCCGTTGACGCAAAATGGCCGTGGCTTGCGCCTTTTTCATTAGGCCCTCACTTGGTTGTTTTGCGGGGGCAGCGAACGCCCTTCGAGAAACCCTTTCTCCGGTATAGCTCTCGATTTCTTCAACAGTTTCACTTGCCACATGGCAGTCATCTATTCCATCTATCAGCCATTGAATTTCGTTTAGAGTGGGACCGCCGTCGACTATGCTGAATTCAACCTCGACGTCCGGCATTTGGTAAATACTTCCTTCATGCTCCATGTTTTCCCTTGATTCCTTCCAATCAACTGACCATGGAAGCAGCAAACTCCGAATCGCTTGAGCGTCTGCAGCGCATTCGGCGCGAAATTTAAACGTTTTACATTTGTTGTCTTTCATCTTCTACTTTCTTATATCGATTTGCTCATTGTTAATGCTGAACTGCCTTCAAATTGCCTTCCCTGTCAGTCGTCACTTCCCATCCGTCATATTCACCTCGCAGCTTTCGCGCTTGACGACTGAGCCAAATTGTTCTCAAAGAGATATCGGAGAGTTCGAGATTACCTGTGTGTGCAAATTTGATAACCGCTTGGTTATCCTCGTTCGCATAGCAGTTTCTGATTTCATATCCTTTTGAAAACAGTGCTTTATAGAACTTAAGTAGGTCTGTACGTCTGTCGAAATATGCCCAGTGCTCAATGTCGGTTTGCACGCAGATATCACTTCCATTAACACTCACAAAGTCGATGACTCGAACATCCCTCAGCACCTGATTTAGGTCGGCGTGATACTTTGCCTCTCGTCCTGGTTTCTCGTGAATTCCTTGCTCTGCAAGAAATCTTGCCGCCTCACTGACGTGTTCATCGTCACTTACAGACATAGGAAAGGTCACTATTTCGTATTCGCCGGTGACTTCCACTTTTGCATGCTGGGCATACCTGTTTTTTTCCCACATTGCTTTGTCAATCATTTATCGTCCCTCTTTTCTTGTTGTCCCGGGCTGTCAGCCCGAGTTGTATTCTCTGGCCCGGTACATCACCGGGGTCCTTGTTTCTTGACTCTTCTTTGTTACTGCTTTTTCTAACAGTCACTCGCCTTTAGTCCAAAATGGTCCATATTCGTTCTCAGTAGCCCGTAGATATTTGCCTGCTTGGTCAGACCATATGTTTCTTGCATCCACTCGGGCCTTCTGTTAAACGTGATTTCTGGTTTAGGTTGTTCTTTCTCCTCCTTGTTTAGACTTAAATAGGCAGACATCGTGCAGCCATACGTTCCAGCATCTCTGGCGGGACCCCATGTACACTTTCCGTCCAATCGTTTCATCAGCTCAGTCAGGGCAGATGCTGAAATCCCACCGCCGCTCACGTTCCGCTCATCTCTGGACGGATTCAAAGTTTCATTATTTGAGTTCATTTATTTAATACTGGTTGGTTACAAAACTGCATGCAGCAGCTCGAACTGTGTCTAGTTCATCTATTCATTGAATGGTCAGGTTGTCGTCGTTTTGAGGGGACCAGACGAGGAAAGTCTGACTATCTTGTTATTGCCCCAATTGAATCTTTACAGTTCCACGGTCTCTATCTACGACTATTGACCGGTAAACGTACTCTTCCAACCGTACGGGGTCAATTCCGATTTTGTTGTCTAAGTGGTGTGCTAACAAACAATTAGCGGTGCTTCTTGCTGTCCGACGTTTATATGGTTCATCGTCGCCAAGTTGAACGTCAAGCCTGTCAATTGTCTCCATCGAACGTTCACGACATATTTCAAGGCTCTCTTGCTGTTCCTTTATCGCTTCGATTGCTTTCCTGATTACTTGAGGACTTGGAGGCATCGCCATATCGTCGAAGAGTTCGTAATCTATGCGCTTTCCTGTGTATTGCGCTCGCTCCGAAACTGTCTGCGCCGCCACATGGCAATCGACAATTGCGTTGATGAGCCACCGAATTTCCTTCAATGTTGGACCTCCTTCAGCGATGATGAATTCGACACCGAAATCGATACCGCAATCCTGACTGGACCAGATTCGCCCGTCGTCATCAACATGACTGTCATCTAGACCCAATCCTGGTGATTCTTTCCAACTCAATACCCAAGGCCTTAGCAAGCAGAGAATCTGCAGGCAGTCGTGCCGAAATTCGGTCCTCAGCTTGTATTGCGTGCCATTGCGTTTCTCTTCAGCTCTCATCTCCGAGTAGCTCTTCTTTGAACATTTACTTTCCACTTTGTCTTTCATTGCTTACTTTCTTATGTGCACCCGACTCATGCCGGATGTTGTCTTCCATCCCCGGAAATCATCCGGGCGCTTTGTTCCCATTACCTTTACTTTACACTTTCGATACGTGTACATATCGTAACGTCCACGTAATTTGGACTAAAATAAAACCGGACGATGCCGGATGCTGTTTCCCATCCCCGGACCTTATCCGGGTTCTTCCAATTTGTTACTGGTAGCTCTAAATCTGATACGCTCAGTATAGCATGACACCTCCAAAATTTCAAGCATTGTTGTATGCTTGACACCGACAATGTAGCTCTATTGACATTTTTAGCCTGTTGTGATAAGGTACACGTTATTCCCTAAAATTTGGAAAGAAAGACGTGGCAAGAACACCGAAGGGCGATGACGGGTCGAGGAATGTGACAATGAGCATCCGGGTGACCCCAAAGATGCGGTTTAACCTTGAGATGATGGCCAGGCTTCACAGAGACACGGTTCCCAACATTGTCACCAGGGCAATCAACGACGTTTTCTCTTCAGAGGTTGAAGGATTGTGGGATTACGGGGGGGCTGATTCAGAAAACGGTCATCACCGTCGACTCGACAACTGTCTGTGGGCAGAGAGGGCGTCGGACCGGTTAGCCAATATGGCTTTTAACTGCGATAGGTTGCTGTCATCGTCTGATGTCAGGCTCTGGTCCTACATAAAGGCGCAACCTCGGTTCTGGCGGGAACAAGTGCCGCAGACAGAAAAAGGCCTACTTCGCGATGTTTTGGCAAGCGAGTGGGATGCTATTCAAGAGGCCAACCGGTCAATTGAAGAAGCAAAGCTGATGGGTTCAACTCCGACTACTCTCGAAGCTGTTGTACCCGTCGCTTCGCAAGTACAGAGGAATGAGCCTGCCAACGCCTATTCGGTCTTCAAGCAGAAAGTTCTTTCACAAAAGACTCAGAGCCGCGCACAGAGCATACGTAATGGACGTGACCTTGAGAAGTTACTGAAAATATTGGGCCACTCGGCTGCAATACACAGCGTTGCTGCCAACCCCGCAGGTACCGTAATTGCATATCTCCAAGATGACCCAAGTGACGTCGACGAAAGCTGCAGCGGGTTGGATAAGATTTTTGGCGGACACATTCGAGCTGAGCCCGCTTAGGCCAATCCAGCCAAGCTGAGGGTTGCCAATTTCAGTCCTCGTATTTCAGAAAACCCCATCCCGCCGACGCCACTGCGTATCAGCAAGACAGCGGCACTCTTGATTGCAATGTCTGTTAAGCCACCTCGCCAGCTGCCACAGACTCAACCCGCCCAATCAGCTCCGCAAAATCCTTGCCACCAGTTATCCCCCGCCCCCCTCCCCCCTTGCTACCATTACCAACGACCTCGCCCCCCAGTGAGCCATCGGCCTTCCTGCTGGCAATCGCTGCCACAGTCCCATTCGACTTTGAGAACAAGAAGTAGTCGCCCAGGCCATCGAGCCACTGGAATTTTGGAGGCAATGGGGCGCTGGCTTTGATGGGATAGACCTCCCACCCATTGATTGCATAGAGGAGCAATCGCCCCGGGAACTGCTCTGGCGCGTCGGTCATTCTTCTCTTCTCCCTTTGCCGGCAATTTAACACGCGGCGCAGCGACAATTGGTAGCAAGGTTTCAGCCGTCTATTGAACCAATCAGAAGAAGCCATTGCCATAAAAGGCAGGAATGCTCAATAAATTTTGGGCAAGGCTAAAACAAGCGACTACACAGACATGCCAATAGAAAAAGTCTGCGGGCATCTCCCAAAAATCACTTGTTTCAGGACCATCATGGCCATCCCAAAATTAGACAGAAATTCAATACGAACCACATGGCATCTTTATGCCGGGCCCGGCGAAGCAGCATCATTTTGCTTGAGTCATGGCGTTTTGAAGACATCATCGCCTCGACCAAAAGGTCTAAAGCGAGGCATAGCCAAGCAGTGCCTTCAGAACGCCGGCATGCTTGCGCTTGCACGGCCAAGGGAGCTTACTTACTGCGAAGGCTGGGCTCAGATGCCAATTGACTATCCGTTAACCACGTACCACGCTTGGTGTCTTGACCGCCAAGGCAACGTTGTTGACCCGACTTGGAACCATCAAGAAGGGTCTGAATATCTGGGAGTGCCGATAAAGGCCTCCGCACTAAACGAGCAAATCCTAGCTGCGAAGCATTGGGGTTTTTTCATCCACAACACATACTTGCCAAAGAGATTTTCAAGCGCAAACCCAGATGCGTTCATTGAAAGCAATTTTGCAGACGAGAGGTGACAATTGGTCGCAGGCTACACGCCCATTGATTGCGGCCGCGGGTCTATGCCCCAGTTGTACCTGTAAACCGCCTCAAGCTGCAAG
>CAIUYS010000465.1 GCA_903903365.1 uncultured Methylococcaceae bacterium | reverse complement strand
TTGGCGGGTGTTGAAGGCGTGGTATTTTTCCCGTTACTGGAACCTTTAGTTGTTCCGGAGTCAGAGCTCTCGTCATTCAGATCTGGATCAACGTCTTCAAGCGGATTGCCGTCATGAATATAATAATCACGGTTTTGCTGATAAGAGTTTTTAATAAAGTCATAACGATCGATAGAGCCTTCGTTAACGATTTTTTCAGTCGTCATTAAGTGCGCTCTTTTATCAGTGATATCAACAACTCTGGAACCCGCAACAGCTGCGTTTACTGCAGTGCCTCCAAATACGGAAACATAAGTCAGTGGATTAAATAACGCATCACCTACCAAGCCAAACGTATCTCTGGGTGAACTTGGTCCGAAGAACGGCAATACCAGGTAGGGACCTGACGGAACGCCCCAATACCCTAAAGTTTGCCCAAAGTCTTCCTTATGTTTGGGCAAATCAATCATTGTTGCTACATCAACAAAACCGGCAACGCCGGCTGTTGTGTTAATAAGGAAACGACCTGCATCCATTCCACTTTGTGTCATTTTAAATTGCAGCAAGTCATTGATTGTTACACCAATATCGTTAATATTACTGAAAAAGTTGGTTACACCTTCATTGACAAATTCCGGAGTTATCCACTCATAACCTTGTGCCAGTGGTTTTACAATAGCTTTGTCAAGATTGTCATTAAATGTCTGAGTCCCGCGATTCCAGCCTACCCAAGGATCGTTCTGATCAGAAACGGTCGTTGCCGTTGACGCACAACCTGCCAATGTAATCGAGACGACCAGGCTACTCAATAATAGCGGTGTGTGGAAGGTAGGTTTTTGCATGTTCATGATTAATCTTTTCCTGGTTTGTTAGTGTTTTTATTATTTAGCGTTACCCTATGTGTGTACGAGACACGCAGGGTTTTAATATTTGTAGTTGGTTACTGGATAATGCGGACCGTTGAGCCCGTTTCACAGCAAAATAAACCAGTTATTTAACGCTCAAATAAGAATTATATCAATTTCTTTTATGTTTCTGATAGACAAAAACAAGTGGCGACCCTTAAGCACACAGAATGTTTTCCACAATTACTGTGTATAAGCTTGTGTATAATGCGTCGATAATAGCTGTCAGGCCTTATGTTACCAGTCTTTTTGTTAAGTTGTAGTCTTTTTTAAAACACAACCATGATCTGTGAGCGCAATTTTTAAGCAACTTTTTTATTTTTCCTACGGATATTAACGGACTGCCATGCCTCTTTTTATTGTCTTTAGCCTTGCCCTTTCTTTCATGGTACAAAATGCCGGTTCACTACAAAGTCTGCTTGTAACGCCGTTATTAATTGATATCAGTTTAGGTATCGCAATTATCTGTATTTTGGGGAGCATGTTCAAAAAACGGTGGATCTTAATCTGGTACGACATTTTCTCCAGCAGTACCCTGTTAATCTGGTTTGCTTATTGGAAGCCTTTGTTTAAAGACGATTCACCGATATTTTTTTTCTACCCTCTTTATTTTGCGCTTGTTACAGCCTTCGTTTCGTTATTTTTTATCGGTCAGCGGCATAAAATTGATGAGGAAAGCTTTCGTTTTATGCGCTCTTATTCAAAAAAAAACCTGTTACAGTCTTGGATTTTAATGGTTTGTGTTTTAGGAAGTTTGGGTTTGCAGCAAAATTTTATGTTGTATCCCGTTATGATGACACTTTTAATTATGCGATTTGCTTTAACAAGTTGCATGGAAGGCCAAGAAGAGTAGAGCATTCCGGCTTTCAATTTTAAGCGGGGCACTTTAATAGTTAATATAGAGACCTTTGTTGATTAATCGACATTATTTTCTGTAAGGCGCATGGCTCGCCCTATTTAATTAATTCAGGGCTCTATAACCCTTCCAGCTTAAGGCCGCTCGCAAAAATATCCACGGCAAAAGTTGCTACAGATTCATAGATTAAAAAAAGTTTAATCTGCGAATCTGTGACTGTTTAATGGGGCAGGGCAGTCACCTAATAAATCTTGCCAGCAGTCAGGAACTGTTTTATTTTATTTTGTTTATTAAGAGTGATGATAGTGCGTTTTTACAGGCTTGGTTTTGCCAACACTCTTTTTGCTCTTGGTAACTAATGTGGTCTTGATAACGTGCTTGTTTTTACTGGCAGGTTTACTCTTTGCGTAGGATTTGCTCTTACCGACCTTTTTGATATTTGTTACAGGTCTGCTACTGTTGATGTGTCGACTTTTGCTGACATGCATGCTTTTACCGACAAATCGGGGGGTATCATTATCATTTGATCCAATCGTAGTCGGCGCTGCATTGCCACAACCCAGTTGATAGGGAGGTATCCCTGCTGAACTGGTTGCCATGGTGTTGATATTTTTAACCGGATAAGGGTTAAATCGGTTGGCAAAACCGTCATTCATCATGTTAATCATTAACTGATAACGTTCCGGACTTGTCATTCCACCCAATATGACACCGATTAGATGCTTGCCATTTTGGCTGGCTGTGGAAATAAGATTGTAGCCGGACCCGCAAGTAAATCCGGTTTTCATGCCTTCTGCGCCGGGATAGCTGGCGGTAAATTTGTTAATGCCACGCAGTTCACGGCCTTT
The DNA here is from genome assembly GCA_903903365.1 of uncultured Methylococcaceae bacterium. Taxonomy (GTDB): domain Bacteria; phylum Pseudomonadota; class Gammaproteobacteria; order Methylococcales; family Methylomonadaceae; genus Methylobacter_C. The sequence goes on along the minus strand of CAIUYS010000465.1, from coordinate 55 downwards.
AAAATTAAACGTATGTGTAGCAAAATAGGGATAATAATTAGGGAAATTTCGTTGT
>CAIUYS010000464.1 GCA_903903365.1 uncultured Methylococcaceae bacterium | reverse complement strand
TTCTTTTTGTTGTATGTTCCAAGGATGAAGTATTAAAACTAATTTTCTCTAGTGCTTCAGAGCACTCTTCTCTTTTCGTAGAGTATGTTCAACGCTTTGGGGATTTTGATGGCTTTTTCACCAAAAACAATGTGGCTGAATTGACAGCAGCGGCCGGTGTTGAAGAAAACTTGCGCTTGCTACAAGCGGAAAGTAATCAATAAAAAATGACCCAGAATACTGGTTACCTTAAAACCCATAGAACAAAAAGAGACTTTGGGCCAATGCCGTTAAGCATACAACTGGAGTAAAACCGCTTTAGCTGTTTTTACAGGCAATAGCTGAAGCGATTGCACTCCAGTGGTAGGGTGCGCATCGCGCACCTCATAAACATCAACTTAAGACATCTCACCACGAAGACTCGAAGATTTTTCTTTGGTTTTTCTTCGTGAATTTCTTGTCGGAGGTCAATCAGCAGACAACCGTGTTTGGAAATCTGCGCTTAAAACTCGGCATCATGATAAATATTCTGCACGTCATCCAAATCATTCAACATGTCCAAGAATTTTTCAAACAATTCCAGATCCTCGCCGCTGATAGGCGTGACCGTTCTTGGCAAAAATTGAATTTCGTCCACATCAAAATCAACCTTGCCCAAGGCATCCGTTAAGGCTTGTTTGGCCTTAAAGTAATCAGCATGAGGCGTAAAGACGGTGACCTTTCCCTTGTCGCTTTCAATATCGGTCACATCCACATCGGCCGTTAGCAAAGCGTCAAGAACGGCATCTTCGTCATCATTTTCAAAGGCTAAAATAGCGGAATGATCAAACATGTGACTGACTACGCCTTGGGTACCAATTTTACATTTTGTTTTGGTAAAGCACTGACGCACATCACCAAAAGTACGGTTAGGGTTGTCGGTCAGGCAATCAATAATCACCATACAACCACCGGGACCAAAGCCTTCGTAGCGAGCCGGCGAAAAATCTTCACCCCCGCCGCCCCTGGCTTTGTCGATAGCTTTTTCAATAACGTGGGTAGGCACCTGGTCTTTCTTGGCGCGATCAATCAGTCCCCGCAAGGCTAAATTGCCATCCGGGTCGACACCACCCGCTTTAGCGCACACATATATTTCACGGCCATATTTACTGTAGACCTTTGCCTTGGTATCAGACGTTTTGGCCATGGACACTTTACGATTTTGGTACGCTCTTCCCATTTGATTGTTGCTCCATTGGCAAATAAAAATCAGTCGATTTTACAGATAAGTCCTTTCATTAGGAATCTTTAAATCATTTCATCAAGACACAAAGCCGGACGCTATATGCCTATACAGATACCATCCCTTGAAAAGATGGTATCTGTCGACAGGGAAATCAGGTATCAATAACGCCGGTTGGCTTGCATCCGCACCAGTCGTCAGCCCAGTCGTTCAAACAAATGATAACCCACTTCGCCTGCCACTTTACTTTTCAGTAGCCGCCAGTTTTCAGGCAGTCCATCAAGCTTGAGCGTGCTTTCCGTTTCAACATAGATTTTTGCATGTTTACTTAACCAGCTTTTTTCTTCCAGCCATTGACAGGTCTGGACAGCAAGCGACAGTGCAAAAGGCGGATCAATAAAAACCACATCAAAAAGGTCGGCATCACCGGCCAGATAACGAAACACATCCGCTTGAACAATTTTAATTTGGTCAGCGTTAAGTTTAACGGTGTTTTCTTTTAAAGCGCGACAGGCCAAGGCATTATTTTCAATTTGAATGACCGACTTCGCACCTCTGGAAGCGGCTTCAAAACCCAACGCGCCGCTGCCTGCATATAAATCCAGGCAACGACTGCCGATAATGTCATTACGCAACCAATTAAATACCGTTTCTCGTACTCTTGCCGGTGTCGGCCTTAAACCTGGCGCATCGACAAACGTTATGCAGCGACTGCGCCAGTCTCCACCGATTATTCTGAGTTTATTTGACACTTTTTTCTTCTGGTTTAACGACGGCTTCTGATTTAGCTTCTGCTTTACCCACGGTTATGGTTTG
>CAIUYS010000463.1 GCA_903903365.1 uncultured Methylococcaceae bacterium | reverse complement strand
TTTCGATATAAACAACATAACCAGTCTCAAATTTTCTTTTGCGCCCCCCGCATGCCCTCGATGTAGCACTTGGGATACGAGACAGTCTAAACGCTTAAATGGCAACTTGTTTAATAAGCTGTTCAGGAAAGTTTACCGCTGCAATATATGCTATTTCCGGTTCAGGATGTATTCTCCCTTCCGTATACTTATACGCATTTATAAATTTTTTAATTATTAATTTCGGGAATTTCAGTTATATAAAAAAAATAGACGTGACCGGAATAAGACCACGAAAACATAGTCCATGGTGCCGTTTCCTGCACTATCGTACCGGATACCGGAAACGCTTGTTCTCGCTTGCTATCGAAAAGTCCTTATTCCGGCCACGATATTTTTGATGCCCAATCTTCACGTTTTTTCCACATTGACAGCGAAAACTTTTTGGTGCTCTATTCACCGGCCGTATTCCTCTTGGCCATAGATAAGGATGATGCGCGAAATGACTTGAATGCATTACCCCTGAATCCTATCCAGCAGGATAGGGTTCTTATAAATGCTGTAACTTACGGCTTCGTTAAGCATAAAACATGTGTAGTTATAGAATAAGCTTAGATATCGGGCTCACCCGACATTAGAAAACCTGACTACAGCCACTATTCTCGGACCATCTACCGGTAACAAAAAATAAAAAACATAACTAATTATTTTATGAACAATTTCGATTTATCAAATGCAGCTGTAATAGCCAGCGACTCTTTTTTTATAACCGTTGCAGCCATTATGCTGGCAAGACCGTTGGCATTTATAATAGGCCTTACCGATAGACCCAGTTCACGAAAAAAACACCAGCTATAGCAAGGCCTTTCAAAGAAAAGCGGAAACCCTCTAAACAGACCATTTTTAAATACTCACAAAAAGCCTTACTCGCTGTAGGTGTTCCCGCTAATGAGACAACAGGTTGGGGTTGCCTTTATGGTGATAATCTTTTACCCATTATTAATAGGTAACTTACAGCGCATGGGCATTTAATGCTTTTACCGTGTAGGCAATATCGGTGTCAATAGCCTCTTCCGGTACGACATTAAGTTCTGTCGGTCTGCCCATGCAGAGTCTTTGAAATACACGAGCGGCAGCGATGCCGTTAATGACAAAAGCGATGGTGATAGGCAGCGCTAACCAGAGCGCATGGTTACTGGCGTGGGACAGTAATAAATCTTCGCCCAGAAAAGCCGGTGATATCGGAAAGCCAACCATACCTAAAAAACTCAAAAACAATAACAACGAAAGTGTCGGTTGCGTCTCTGCCAGAGCGCGATAAGCAAAAGGCGATTCGGCAAAGTTTTCGTTTTTAAGCAATTTGACCAATACGACGACACCTAAAATCCAGGCGGGAATGATACCGCTGGCGAATATCGCCACATCAAACCAGGCATCGGGATTTAAAAACCAAACCGCTATTCCTGCCAATATCGAGCTTAAGCCGATGGCATTCCAAACGCTGAGTGGGCTGTGTTTTTGGCTAAAGGCGCTTAACGACGCCAGCACCATAAAGACGGATATCGGGAGTGCCAAATAGCGATTATTGATACCGGTCGCTACAATAACCAGCCAAACCCCTACAAAACCGCCCACGCCATAAACCAGCTTTAACCCGCTATCCATAGCATTAATGCGTGCGCCAACCCGCTTTAAGGGGTCCCAAAGAATGGCACGTACCAGTCGCTCTAAATTACCTTCTTGCAAGGAAAAGACATACAGCGTGTTTTGTAAAACATCTGGCAGAGGGTCACGAAGTGATGACGGCAGAAACTGAAATCTGGCAGTGTTTTTGATATAAAAGTCGGTATCGGTTGCGCCTTCAACCCGTAACAAGTGCACCACAATGGAGGGCGAAACCAATAATTGATAACAACGTAAAAAGGCGTTACCCAGAAAATGAACCAGCACCAACGTTTCCAGACCCAACGATAATTCCATAAACATAAACCCGACTTGGGTAATTGATGCATACGCAATTTTACCTTTGATATTGGATTGTGTTTTTTCGGAAATGCTGGCCACGATAACCGTCAGCAAGCCAATGACAAAGACACTGACTCGGGTTAAATAATGGTAAGACCAAATCGGTGTGGTTCTTAATAATAAAAACACGCCCAAATGCACGGATAAGGCGCCATAAAAAATAGCGCTGGAAGGCGTTGGCCCTTCCATGGCTCTGGGCAACCAAAAGCAAAAAGGAAACTGCGCCGATTTACCGGAGGCTGCAATCAAGATTAACGTCGACACCAACCATAAAGAACCGTAGCCTGCCGGCGGCATGGCGGGGTTATTGAACAAGTCGGCCAATTGACTGAAATGCTGGCTTTCATGAAACAATAAATGGCTCATCCAGGCACCCAACAATAAGCCGATGTCGCAAAACCGATATATGGTATAGGCTCTTAAGGCATTCCGTACCGGCTGTATGCGGTGCCGGTAAAAAGCGATCAGCAAAAACGAGGCAATGCCGACAATTTCCCAACCGGCAAACAGGATGTCAATCGAACCCGCCAAGATGACCACATTGAGCCCAAACACAAAACTGAAAATGGTCAGAAAAAAGCGTTTGTAACCGGCTTCCCGGTGTAAATAAACGCGGCAATATTTAACGATAATGGAAAATATTGCCCACACGCAAAACAGGTAAACAGCCCCTACCCTATCCAGATAAAACAAGATCGGAAAGCGATAGCCTTCAGCTTCATACAGGGTAAACCACTCGTATTCATGGTTTGGAAAACCCGCAATGCCCCATAAAACAAGCAAAGCAATAATGCTAAAACCCAACGCGTGACTGCACCAAAAACTAATGGTTGCGATGTTTTTCTCGTTGCTGTCGGTCATAAAGATCAACAAAAATCCCAGTAAAGGTATCGCCAAACTGGTTAAGAGTAATCCGTTCATGCGTGTGCCCCAATAAATTGATGTACCGGTATGGTTTGTGTTTGACTTGCAATGATTTTTTCCGAATCGGTTGCGTGCGGTATCTCGCTGTCGCCCAAGTGTTCAATAGCCTCCCAACCGTTAACGGAATACAGAAAAAGCTCACGACTTAACGGATGACAAGATACAAACCGCACCCAATCATTATCGAGCCATTCTTTAAGTGCGCCCAGTTTGGCAATGGTTTTATCTAAAATATCGCAAGTTTGATCAACTACAATCAGTAAACGTGCGGGTTGATGCACTTCAATCATTTGTGACGGCAAACCGGTACGAAGATCACCTTCGACACCGTTGGCAACTCCCAGCAAGCCAATCACGTTATGCGGCAATTTGGTGCCGGCACCATACACTGAATTGTCGATACGAGAAAACAGATATTCCAGATTAATACCGCCACAGACCGGAATCACGGCCGATAAAATGCGAGCCATAATGTCGCCTTGCGTATCCGTTTTTGGGTCGTAGGAATGCAAAAAAGCACGACGATCCATAAACAAGCCTCGCGTTAATTCGCGTCGACCGACGATACAATAGAGATTGTTGGAATGATTGTATTCCGGACGCGGTTCAAATATCGATGACGCGCGTTCCATGACATGTGCATGCGCTTGCTCATTGGATTGCGATTGCGGGCCTAATTCAAACCAGCGGCAACGTTCACGGGCATTGCGTTGTAAGGCTTTGCTCATGGATTGCTGAAAAGCAGGCAAGCCGGTAGCCGGATGTTGTTGCAGCAAATGTTGATCAAAATAAGTAATTTCATCACGACTGGTATTGTGCAACGCGGCAACAAATCGCGTGCTGTCTGGAATATCGATACCGCGTTCTCGCAAGATAACGCGCACCGAAGCATGATTGGCCATCCAGGCAAAAGCGCGGGCATTGGGTGCGCCGGGTTTGCCGGAACAGGCACCGCAATCGTAAGCAGCAAAGTGGGGATTATTAACACTGCTGGAGCCGTGGGCAACGACGACCACCAACGGCGCAAAGTGTTGGGTTAAGCCGATATTGCGCAGCAACCCGCCCAGACGATCCGCCATTTCCGTAAAGGAAAATCCCAACAAGTAGCCGTCTTCGGTGGGTTCTTCGGATTCTCTGAGTAGATGCAGTTGGGAATGTGATTCGACTTCGCTTAAGGCTCTGATATTGGGTAATTTTGAACCCGGACGAAAGACATCCCAAGCCATCTTGGCCGCGTAACCAAGCCCTAAGGTTTGGGTATAAAGCCAACCTCTAAACAGTGAGTGTGCGGTAAAATGCATATCCGTCAATTTGCCGGCTTTGGACTTATCAACCAGTTTTGGTTTACCCCCCAATTCTTTAATTAAATGCTTGGGAATAATAATGTTGGGGCATTGAGCAACCGGATAAGCATCATCCAAGCCCTGATAAAGAAAATCGATACCAAAAAATCCGGCGGCACCCAAGGTTTCTATGGCCGGATTAACTTCTTCAAGATGTCGCCTTATTGAACATTCGCGGTCATCAATACAAAACAGCGCTTGAACTTCAGGCAGCGGCTTGGTAAGCGGCTCGGCAGTGGCTGGGCTTTTCGGTTTTAGCGCACGCAGTAACTCGCTATGTAATGACCATTCCATGGCTTCGTGCCAGACTCTCAGACGTAATGGAATAACGGGCTTAAAGCCGCCTTCTTTAAGCAGCGGCGTTCCGTTGGTAGTGGGCATCATTGCAATACTGGAAAAGTTAAGGCCTTTTTTCTTGTGTAAAAAAGCCAACTCGATAGCCAGTTCTACCGCCAACATTTCCTTCAATGAAATTTCGCGGCGAGCGAGCAAAGATTTCGGATTTTGCTCAATAACATGCACCATACCAGACCAACCGGGATGGGCCAGCAACACTTCCAACAAATATTGTTCGTAAAGTTGCTCATCGCCGACTATTTTTTTAAGGCAGGCGTTAATGACCTCATCAAGTGTTTCGGTTAATAATTGGTTGACGACCGGTTCATCAAACGGATAAAGCGGCAACAAACTGTTTTTGGTCAGGCGCACGATGCAATCCCAAAAATGTTCGCCGTCTTTGGGCAAGCTCCAGCGACTAATGCCTTGATCAAGAAAATTACCCAGCAATCTAAACAGTATTGGCTGCACCAACGCGTTTAAATCAACTTCATGCTGAGTCAACCAGGCATTGCGAATACCGTGATTGGTTAGAGAAACGGGCGGATAATGCCCGGTATGATCTTGCTCGAACAAGGTTTCACGAAGCTGATCCTGCTTTGTTTTAGTGCATCCTGAATGTTCAATCGCCCAATCAATGGCGTGAGGCTTAATCCGACCCGCGTGGTACATCCCCTGATAATCTTCCAAAGGCAAATAACTGCGCGCACCAAAAACTTTTGCTGCGATAGCAATCCCTTCATGAAAAGGATGGTGCTGAACGGCGTGCAAGGTATTGTGATGAATAAAATCTTTGATAGGCCCCTGTGCAGGGAGCCAATGCGCAATATGTTCCAGGGAGGCGTCCAGGTCAAACTCAAAATTTTTAACCTGAGCACTGAAACGGTCTAAAGTCGGTTCGGTAATTTCACGATAAGCCATGCTGTTATCTTTAACCTCGGCATTGTTGTGTTTAAAAGGCACGTTACATATAACAAACTGATGCCTGATAAATACGGGTTACAAATTGATATCCTTGGTTAAAGCACAAAACGCGCCAAAAAAGTGGCGGCTTACTATAAAACCTGATTTATTAATTCGGGATTTTGATAAGACGATGATTAGTGGTAGATTATCGAGGGCATTACGGTGCAACAAATCAACAAGCTATTAGCACCTGGAGTATTTAATTTGGATGAAAATAAAGAATTTTCATGGTCACATTGTTCAAATCAACCACAATTCTTGGTTGAAAACCCCCGTTACTGATTATTTAAAATTGCCTAAGCATTAACAATGGGGTTATTGATTATTAGACAAATCTCCCTGATAATTAATAAACAGGTGTTCCAGACGCTGTCACCAGAAACAAGGCATTAAACACTCACATTGGCTAAATCAAAGATGATAGAAATTAACTGGTTTCCTGACGTGGAAGAACATGACTACCCTGCCGCAGAATCCTATCTTACGCTTCTTTATAGTGAGGAAAGGGTTGCCGAAATCATGGCAAGCTTTAGATGTGCAGGCATTGTGCAATTCAAAGCCAAGGATATCTTTAGAGCGTCTCAACTGTCATTGTTAGGTGTTAGTAATTCACACATCGAAAAAGACTGTGAAAAAATCCAAAATGAGAAGAATCTCTCACCTCTCCTACTCTTACGGGATCAACAGAACGGGAAAGTGATCATTGCGGATGGCTATCACCGCTTGTGTGCTATCTACCAGTTTAACGAGGATGCACTAATTCCCTGCAAGATCATCTGACTATTTAATGCCGGTAGGGCTTTGTAATGAAGCGTCACGGGGTTTGCAACCCCGTCACTCACGTTTTAAAACTATTAAAATCTTCAAACGTTTTAGTCGAGGTTGCAAACCCCGACC
>CAIUYS010000462.1 GCA_903903365.1 uncultured Methylococcaceae bacterium | reverse complement strand
GTTTCGCCACTGTCTTCGTCAGTTTCAACGTGGAAAGAAGGATCTTCCTGAATCATTTTACCCAGTGCAATACCCATTTTTTCCGAAGCTGCTTTATCTTTTGGTGAGATAGCCAGTGAAATAACAGGATCAGGGAAAACCATAGGCTCCAGAGTTGCAGGGAATTTTGGATCGCACAAAGTGTGACCGGTTTGCACGTTCTTCATACCCAGAACCGCAACAATATCACCTGCTTGTGCAGATTCAAGCTCGGCACGAACATCGGCATGCATTTCAACGATACGACCAATACGCTCGGTTTTACCGGTAAACGTATTCAATACTGACGTGCCTTTTTCCAGCTTGCCGGAATAGATACGCAAGAAGGTCAACGCGCCAAAACGGTCATCCATGATTTTAAATGCCAAGGCACGTAATGGTTTATCAGCATCAACGATAGCAAATGTACCTGTTGGGTTACCTTCAAGATCCACTTCTGGCTGTGGTTTAACTTCTGTTGGTGAAGGCAAATAATCAATAACGCCGTCAAGAACCAACTGTACACCTTTGTTTTTGAAAGATGAACCGCAAAAAGTCGGGAAGAAATCAAGATTAATAGTACCTTTACGGATACAACGCTTAATGGTTTCAACGTCTGGGGTTTCACCTTCAAGATAAGTTTCCATGACATCGTCAAATTGATCAGCCACTTGGTCTATCAATTTTTCACGCCATTCCTGTGTCAACTCTACCATATCGGCAGGAATATCTTGAATGGTGTAATTCATCGGGTCACCCGAGTTATCCCAAACCCATGCTTTCTCGGTTAATAAATCAACCACTCCCGAGAACTCGTCTTCTGTACCGATTGGCAAGGTCATTACAACAGGCACCGCACCTAAAACTTCTTCAACCTGTTTAACCACACGGTAGAAGTCTGCGCCAATACGATCCAGCTTGTTAACATAAATAACCCGCGCAACTTCAGAGTCATTCGCATAACGCCAGTTGGTTTCTGATTGGGGTTCTACACCGCCTGATCCACAGAAAACGCCGATACCGCCGTCCAGCACTTTAAGAGAGCGATAAACTTCGATAGTAAAATCAACGTGACCCGGGGTGTCGATAATATTAAAACGATAGTCTTTCCAGAAACAAGTGGTTGCCGCTGACTGAATGGTAATACCACGCTCACGTTCTTGATCCATGAAGTCGGTAGTGGTTTCGCCATCGTGCACTTCGCCGATTTTGTGAATTTTACCGGTCAATTTTAAAATTCGCTCGGTAGTGGTTGTTTTACCGGCATCAACGTGTGCGAAGATGCCAATATTTCTGTAATGCGCTAAATCTGTCATGTTTTTACTCTAAAGTTGGGCATAAAAAACTTTTTTGGTGACCACTCTTGAGCATCAACTCAGGAGGGTTCGTACTGGGGCATTGTGACAACATACCGTAAACTACAGTCATTATAACCTAAGACCGTAGCGGCAAGGCATGGATGAAACGTGTTGAATACTTGCCGGTAGCTCAAGCCAAATGAGGTGGCACTTTAAAAGTCACCATTGCCCCTCGCTCATCCAGCTTTTAAAGCCGACTATTTTAACCTAAAAACGGGTAAAACATACAGGAAAACCCATGTCTTATATTAAGAGGCTATAAAAAATGGGTGCAATTTTGTTTTTAGGGGTGTTTTTGCCGGCAAATAAGGACAATTTATTGGTCTATGCACAAATCCTGTGGATAACTCTGTGCATTAACTGTTATATACCGCTCTTAACAACCGCTTTTAATACATTTTTGTTAGATTGTACAAAAAATAGACAATCTATTATTCCTGTTTTTTCGCTGTTATTTATGACATTTCAATAAATTTTTATGCTTTGAATAAAAGCAGCGCCAAGTCATTGATTTTTTCTGTATACCCATAAATGTCCCTTTTAACGCTTGACAAAAGTGATGATACTATAAACCATTCAAGTGTGCCCCCGTTTTTTTATGCCATCATAATAGTCACAGTACAAATGATATTTAACAAAAACACAAGTTATATTTTACATTTTTATTTTCAGATAAACAAGAAATATACAGATTTATGGTTTAAAACAAGCGATTCAGAAGTTACCCACAAAACCTGTGGATAACTCTGTGTATAAATTGTTATATCCGGCTCTTAACTACAGTTTTTATTATAGTTTTGTTAAATTGTATAAAAACACGACAATCTAACAGTTACCTCTAATTATCAATAAGTTACCAAAATATACAATAAGATTTCATAGCTATTGGGCAGCACGGTACAAATTAGATTTTAAATACCGGCAAACATAAACTCACGCAACCACTGCCTAAAATCAACGAAGGAAAGACTTGGTAGGTTTTATAAACGACCAAGTTTGACATTTATCTTTTTGTCGACCTAAATATAGATAACAACTAGCACGTAACCTCCTATCAAAAAACTATCTTCTTCGGGCATTATGACTTTTAGGCTCCGGTTTGGTTTTTGTCGTTTCCGGTTCGTTTCTTTCGAGACCGGCAAATTCAAATAACAAATCCAGCTCTTTATCCGTCAGCTCATAAAACGTACCCGCTTTTAGACGCTCGGGTAAAACCACCGGCCCGTAGCGAACCCGCATTAAGCGGCTAACGATAACTTCCTGCGATTCCCATAAGCGCCTGACCAGCCTGTTACGGCCTTCGCTAACGATAACGTGATACCATTTATTGGCACCCTCACCCCCGAAAAATCGAATCGCATCGAATTTGGCTTTACCGTCCTCAAGCTCTACACCTTGCTTAAGTTTTTCCAGCGTTGCCTCCGCAACATCACCCAATATACGCACCGCGTATTCACGCTCAACTTGAGTGGACGGGTGCATTAATTTATTGGCGAGTTCGCCATTATTGGTAACCAATAATAAACCCGAAGTATTTATATCCAGCCTGCCGACCGAGATCCAGCGAGCGGTAGTCAGCGTTGGCAATTGAGTAAACACCACCGGACGACCTTCAGGATCGCGGCGTGTTACCACCTCACCGGTCGGTTTGTGATAAAGCAGTACCCTGGTAGGTTGTACTGCAAATTTTTCCCAATGAACGACCCGCTCATTGAGCTGTAAATAATCACGCGCTTTTAAACGATCACCCAACTTAACAGGTTCACCATTTAGTTTTAGTCGCCCTTCGGCTATCCAACGCTCAATTTCTCTTCTGGAACCCACACCACCACGCGCCAGCACTTTTTGAATGCGCTCGCCTTCCTCCGGCTGATTTTTGATCGTTTTTTTTACGACCCTGACTTCATCTGGCTGTTTCGGTGAAGAACTGGCCGGTTTGTAACCCCCTTCTTTCTGCGTATTTCTGTCCTTATTTTTACGCTGTTGTTTGGGTGACCTTTTTATCGTCGGAGATTTGCCCGGCTGCTTCGATGAATCGTTGGTTGGTTTCTTGCTTTTCACTCGTTACCTGCATAAGTTGTTGCGTATTATCTATCGACTCATCAAGATGTTTTATATCCTGTAAAGTCGGTAGTTGATTTAATGATGTAATATTAAAATAATCCAAAAATTGTTTGGTCGTGCCATATAAGCCAGGCCGGCCGGGCGCTTCCTTGTGCGCCACCACCCTCACCCACTCACGCTCAAGTAAGGTCTGAATAATACTTGAACTGACACTGACACCGCGAATATCTTCAATATCAGCGCGTGTTACCGGTTGCCTGTAAGCAATAATTGCCAAGGTTTCCAATAACGCGCGTGAATATTTTGGCGGTTTTTCTTCCAATAATCGGGATACCCAGTGCGATAAATCCTGCTTGATTTGAAATCGATAACCACTAGCCACCAGCTTTAATTCAATCGGGCGAGATCGATAATCTTCAATAATGGTCTCTATTGCCGCTTGAACGTCCTGTAGTTCCGGCTGTTCCAACTCGGGAAAAACCTGCTGTATCTGTTTAGCGGTCATCGGACGCTTGGCCACAAACAAAATAGCTTCAACTATGCGCTTTATTTTCAAATTAATTTCAAGATGTTCAGTGATTGGAGTGGATGCATTCATGGTTACTGATTTTAACGGTTCCGTCCGCTTTCTAAACTTGCCGAAGGGACGCAGCCTGATCGGCGCCAACACTTTCTCTTCGGCAAGGCTTGGTGGTGCAAAGTCAGTGGATTCATAAGCTACAGCCGGTGTTAACTCAACAAGCGTGGATTGCTCTCGTCGCTTAGTAACCTTCTTCGGCGACGGTGGCGAAACCACTGAGGCTTCTGACCCGGATTTCGGTAAAGGGTTCAGACTGGCTGATTTCGATGAGTCCTTCTTTGCCAAGTTCGAGGATGGCCAGAAACGAGACAACGACGCCGGATCGACCTTCTTTTCGGATAAATAATTGCGAGAAAAGGAGACTATCTTTTCCTTTAAGGTTTGCCAAAATGGTTGCCATTCGTTCACGGACAGATAAAGCTTCTTTAGTAATTTGGTGGTGACTAAGTTGGTCAACGCGTTTAAGGACATCCTGAAATGCCAACAGCATATCTTTTAACTGAATATCCGGTAACTGCTGCGCAACGTCTAATGCTGACATATCGACATCTACGGCAAATATATCACGTTCAACCCTCGGTAAAAAATCGATTTCCTCTGCGGCGGCCTTAATACATTCATATTCCTGTAATCTGCGAATTAACGTGGCCCGTGGATC
>CAIUYS010000461.1 GCA_903903365.1 uncultured Methylococcaceae bacterium | reverse complement strand
CCAGACCGAGCGATGTTGTAAGACTACCACTGCGACAATAAATAATATTGTTATTACCCTATTAGGTCTAATGGCTTCAGGTAACAAATATCTGACAAACAACATAATTACTGTCACACCCAGTAAATAAGCTTGCGATGAATTAATAACCCTGAATCTAACCCCCGTTGAATCAGCTCCAATCCAAGTTTGAGAAATTGGCAGATGAAGAAACTCGGCTACAAAGCGAAAATAAACAATACCCAATAAAATAAAACACAGCCAAAACCAGTTTTTTTGTACTTTTTCAAGCAACTCTTTTGTATAAGAAAAACTCATGAAGTACAAGGTGCCAACCCAGTAATAAAAAAAAGCTCGAAAATCAACGCCAGCCCCGGTACCGTTTAATTTAAGCCCTGAATACAGGCCAAAAAACATGATTATTCCATAGATAGCCCACAGCGGTGAAATATACATATATTGCCGCATGAAGATTATCCTAATCAAGGCGCAAAGAAATATCAGAATAAATACCGCATCATGTAAATAAACATTCAACCCTATTTTAATAGAGGGTAATTCAATAAACCAAGCATTAACAACGCTTATTAATAATATTACAAATACTGCAATCTCTGGTTTCTGAGTGAAGCCGTATAAGCAAAACAGCGACAGCAGGAAGGTCGGTATTATCAATAATTCCATAAGTATTTTTTAAGTTCAGCTTTGAAAATGAGCGACATAAGCTAATACGCCCCGGCTAATGCCAAAGCATTGTTCGGCTTTTTTAGCGTTGTTTAGTGTGGCTAGTCTTAGTTCTGTTTGGGGAATGTTTAAAATATTTTCCAAAGCTGTTTTCATTGATTCAGCTGTAGGTTCGCAATAATAAAGCCCATTAAAAATGTCTGCAAAATCTATAAGTCCGGGCACACTGGTTAGCAGTGTAGGAACTTCTGTGGCAATGGCTTCTATAGCGGCAATGCCGAAACCTTCATATATCGAAGGCATTATAAATAAATCGGCGGTTTGCAAAAAAGGCAAAATATTGCTCTGTAAGCCGAGAAAGCGGATTTGATCCGTTATGCCCAATTCTTTAGCTAAATTTTGTTCGCTATTATCTTTTTCAATACCGATATGGAGATAAACAATATTTTTATTACCCAGTTTTGCGATGGCTTTAATTAATTCACCATGATTTTTAATGTTGGAACAATTGCCCACTGTCACTATTACAAAACTATTTGCGGATAAATTCATTTCCTGTCTGGCTGTCGATCGCAGTAAATCGGTAGTTTTAATAAAACGATTGCTGTCATACCAGTTTTGAATAACTTTAGTCTTGATCTTAAAGTGTTTTAATTCGGTTTCCTCTACCGACTTGGAGATGGCAATATGTGGTACGCCTAAATAACTTAGCAATTGGCGTTGCCACGCCCTTCTCCAGCCCAAGAAACCGGTGAATGGAAAAGTATTATGTATAGTACGGATACAACGTCTGGCAGGTATGCCTGAAAACAGAATAACCATCGTAATCCAGAAACTGGCAGATTCAACATGCACCTGAATACTGTCGTAGTTTTCTTGTTTAAGTAACCGATAGAGGGAAATAAAGAATCGGAGGTTTTTTTTAAACGGAATATGCTGAATTTTATAACCGGCATTTTCCAATGTATCGGCAAATACACCGGGGGTATTTCCCATTGACAGCAGTTCACCATGAATGCCGAGTGCTTGCATATTGGGAGCCGCGCATAAAAGCATGGTTTCTGCACCTGATGGATTAAGGGCATGTAATATGTGTAATATTTTCATTGGTCTGTTCCTGATAAAATTTTGTGGTAGGCGTTAAGATAGGCATCAGTCACTACGCTGATATGAAAACTTTTTTTGGCCTGTTCAAGGCCCGCCAATCCAATTTGTTTACGTTTGTCTGTGTCAGTAACCAGATCCAACATGGCATTGGCAATTTCTTCCGGCTTGCTAACATCAACCATAATACCTGCATTGCCGTTATCCAGGGTCCAGGGAACTCCGCCGCTATACTTGCCAGCTATGACAGGAATGCCCATGGCCATCGCTTCAATTAACGACATGGGTTGGGCTTCTTCCAGTGCCGGATGAACCAAAATATCGACTTCATTGCTAAGTCTTGTTATCAATTCTTCGTATGCAATCTGCCCGACAAACTCAATGCCATGATGAATACCAAGGTTTTTAGCCCATTGTTCTGCTTCTTCACCCACGCCATGTCCAGCCCCAAACATAATTAACTTACAATCTTGGGTTTTCTGGTAAAGAATACTAAAAGCCTTGATGGCTGCTTCACCATTCTTATAGCCTGACCAGCCAACCAAAATAGATGCATAGGTTAAAGGCGTACCTGCTTTTTTTGTTGGTTTGATACGGCTAAATACCTTATCAGGCATGCCATTGGGAATGATGGTGATGGGCTTTTTATAAAAAAGGTATTTTTTTAGATGCTCGGCAACATAAGGCGAAACTGCGGACAGATTTTTGGCTTTCCATACAGCAACATAAGCCATCAAGGTGCGGGCCATTCGATAAGGAATAAAGTTAAGTTTTAAAACATTAATAGGGGCATCATGGGCAGTAATCAAATACGATAATCCTGATGCTTCAGCTGCTAAAGCATATTCATAAGTCCAATGCGCATGTACAATATCAGGTTGCTCTTCTATTAATACTTGGGTCATCAATTTTGATTCTTGAGCAAAAAAACTGCGGGCTGGTCTTGTACGGCAAGGTACATAGCGAATCTTTAAACGCTCATCTTGTAATGTAACTTCTTTGTCAATGGTTGGATCTTCAGAGCAAAGTAACAGCTTATAACCACGTTTATGCAGTTCTAGTGCCATCAAGTTAACCGGACTACCACCGGTACCTTTTGGATAGGGTTGGTTATCAGGCAAATGTAAAATATCAAGAAACGAGGCTGTTTCAATGGGGCCGACAAGCGCGATTGTGCAATCCTTTAATGGTTTTATCATAATCATTTAAGTTATCAATTTAGTTCTGATTTTTATGAAAATTTGTTTCAAATGTTCTGGTGATAATGCATAGACGAAATTTGTTGGTCTTGTTGATTTAATCGGTTGTTTTAATCAGGTTGATATTAATTCATCGAGCCATTTATTGGCCAATGCCTGTTTTGAAAAACTATGAATAAAACGTGTTCGGGCATTTCTCGATATATCCATGTAAAGCGCTTTATTTTCCAGTAGTTCGCAAAGTTTATTGGCCGCTTCGTCAATATCATCCAATTGCCAGTAGAACCCTTCTTTCCCATCGGTAAATACTTCCGGGATACCGCCTACCGGTGCAGCAAGAATCGGCAATGAATAAGAAAGTGCCTCCACCAGCGCAATGCCCATAGTTTCTATGATAGCTGAATGTGCAAATACTCGATGACTTGCCATATAATCAGTTGCATTAGGTATGAAGCCCAGGAAGGTAACTTGTTCTGCAAGCCCCAGTTCGTGCGCTAATTCTTCAAGTGCATTTCTATCCTGACCATCGCCGATGATAGTCAGATGATAAATATGCCCAAGAGTCTTGCATTTTTTCAGGACGTTTAAAATAAATGCCTGATTTTTTCTGGGCTCCAGTGTGCCTACCGAGATGATGTCACCACTGATTGTGAGTGCCTTGGTTGTACCTGCCAAGTCTTCTATGAAGTTTGGTATGACGACACTGGGTATGTTTTGTGTTTCCGGCAGTCTTTTCTGTACAACGGTTTGCATAAATTGGGCGACAAAAAACAGCTTATCTACTCGGGGTAGGTTGGCCTTTTCGTTATTGACCATGTGGTTGTATAGGCAGCCGTTTTGTTTGGTAAGACCGATCATCAGGCATTCGTCAGCTTCTGAGATGTTGAAATGGATGACGGTTGCGATGCGCTGGTTTTTTTTATCTGTGCGTGCAACTAATGCAGCTTTGGCACTTAATGGGTCTTGGGCGTAAAGAATGATAGGGTCATTGCTTGTCGATAAGACTTGGCGCAAGGTGTATTTTATAAATTGATAATGTGCCCAGCGTACCCAAATATTAACCCATTCCTTATTGATTGGGCGTAATAAACGGGTTATGAGCCCTACGGCTTTTCTGGCAAGCCAATTAAAGTCAAAAGGATGTACGATGCTGGTTTGATAGCCGTTCCCATCTGCTGCTTTTAGTATTTGATTGAAATGGGTTTGTACACCGGTGGTTCCCTGAGGCATCATGAGTGTTACAACAATAAGCTGTGGTTTTTGTTTCATGCATTAAGGCCGCTTAATTTGATCAGGCGTGTAGGTAATTTGTATTGCATGGCGATCAGTAGTTCTTTAACGCTGCCGCGCACAATCAGTTTTCTAAATAACAGCAATAAAAGCGGGTAACAGACGGCACAACTGGTAATGACAATTCCCAGTTTAAATGTAGCTGGGTAGGCAAATTGATTTAATTGCTGATTAAGTAAATAGGTAAGCCCATAAATTAAGGCGGCAATCATTAACGGCATGGCAAGTATGGACAATAGGTTATGGCGCTTGGCTTTTAGTGCATGTAGTGACATTAAGGTGAGTAACAAAAAACGTAATACGTAGCTGGCAAATAGGGTCCAAGCCAGGCTAGTAATGGAGTCAGTGGCTGCTATTAGCAACGCCGGAATACTGAATGGCAAGGTTAGTAGTTGGGCTTTTAATTCTATCTGAGGACGACCGATACCCGTTAACAAGGGGCCGGCCATGGCAAGCATGGCGTTAATAGCCATGGCAAGGCCCAGTGGCATCATGAGTGGTATGGCGGCACGCCAGCTTTCGCCGTATAACCCCAAGATAAGCAGATCAGGAATGGCTGATACAGCTGCATAAACAGGTAGAAATATCAGTGCCATCAGGCTGACTGAGGCAATATAAGTAATTTTTAACGTGTTGGTATTGCTTTGTGATTTGGCATAAGCACTTAACAACACTGATTGCATGCTGGATGTGATGGCATACATCGGCATGTTGACCAAGTTAAATGCACGGTTGTACACACCCAGTATGGCGGTTTCAAAAAAACGACCGATGATAGCAGTGTCAAGGTTGCTGATAGCCCAACTGGTGATGTTGTTGATTGTAATCGCGGCACCAAAGCGCAAAAATCGGCAGTTTTTAGGATTGACCAGCGGAAAAATTGGATGGCGATGGCTGAAATAAGTGGCAAAGGCGTTAATACTGGTTTGGCTTAATTGCGCGGCTACCAGGCTCCAGACGCCATAACCCAGAGTGGCCATCGGCAAGCCTAAGCCTAAATAGCCGATGCAATAGGAAATCAGGCTGATAATTTGTATTTTTTTAAATTCAAAGTTACGTCTGATTAAGGCACTTGCTGTTTGACCGATGGCCTGAATGGTAAATGACAATGCCATGATCATGATGACCGGTGCCGCATTGGCTTCATGGAAAAAAGCGGCTAATAATGGTGCTGCACCCGCAATGGCGCTGGACATGATTATGCCAATGACTAGCTGGGTAGAAAATACGCTACGGATGTCATGTTCTGATATTTCTTTGCTTTGTATTAAAGCCGATCCTAAGCCACCTTCTGCAAACAGACCGCCTAGCCCTTGCACAAACAGGGCAATGGCAACCAAGCCAAAGGGTTCCGGCCCCAATAACCTGGCAAGCAGGATACCGATAGCAAATTGTAAAGACAACGAAACCATACGCCCGATGTAATTCCACTTAAGCGCAGAAATGCTCTTACTGGCAAGGCTTTGGTTAGGTTTGTCCGGGGTTATGTCCATATAGTGGGCGGTATTTTGTTATTGGCGCTGGGTTAGCCACGATTGGGTGGGTGGTTCTATTATCTTATTGTGTCAATGATACCTTTTTATTGGGTCAGTAATATGACAAAGACTGTGATTAATACGGTGTCGCTAAGTGAATTGTAGTTTATTAATGATAAGGTGGCGTAGCTAGCAGACGGTAATTATGCTTTATGATGGTCTTTTTATCAATAGAGGCTCGCTTGTTTAGTGAAATTAATGATTTTAATACTTTTGGCAGCAGGGCAAGGTCAACCGTTTTGGTTCACGAAAAACACGAAAAAAATCAAAAAAAGTAGAGGCACGCGGTAAGGGGTTTATTACTCCCATTCACTTTTCAAGCAATTCAGGGAGAACGGTTAGGCGTTACTTTTTGTTTTGTCTTAAGTGGGTGGCGCCAAGCTGATGATTGATAAGCAGAAGCAATGGTCTGGCAAACGGTAATTCTGGTTGCTATTTTTATTAATCGGGTATATAAAAGCAAAATATTTTTGGCTTCCAGGTTGAAGTTTGTGAGCCATAATAAGACGTGTGGCTTTTTCCCATAATGCGCTTTTTTCTTTATGCCTGAGAGTTACCGTGATTGCTCACTATCAAGCCTGTTTTGCTTCGTGTTATTTAATCCTTGATGTGAATTGATCAGCTTTTTTTATCCGTGAATAATCGTTTT
>CAIUYS010000460.1 GCA_903903365.1 uncultured Methylococcaceae bacterium | reverse complement strand
GAAGGCTTTAACACCTGCTCTTGCGATCTTCGCATTCATCGATAAAACTCCTTAAGCCAAGCAACCTACGGATTAGGTACGGAAGTCACCGGAACATCCGCTGCACGTTGACCAAAGGTGGCCGGTATCACTAACTGTTTAGCCTGCGTGGTATTAGTGCTACCGGTGTCAGCCGTAGGCAGTTTGTAGGTTGTCCCCAAGCCGGGCGCATCATATTCCACACCACCCCACTCCGGATACGGTGTACGCACCCATTTGGCGTGATCGGCATTTTCAACATCCCAACGCAACAACATGGCATGATCTTCGTGCTGGGTATTATGGCAATGTTGCACATAGGTTCCGGTAAAATCACGTACCCGAATGGCTATATCTACCTGGCCAGAGGAGTTTATCTCAGGCCCGATGCGATACATATCCTTACGACCCAGTCTTTCCCAAGGCGGCGGTGTTAAACCGTCACGTTTGATGATTTGACCTTCCTCGAAATGAATGTGGGCAGGATGCGACCAACCAGCGGCGTTGTTAACCAAATGCCATATCTCCACCGAATTTTTGGTTGGCGCTGCTGAAATTCGATCTATATTAGCGGTCAAACCCGGGCCGTCATCAGTAGCAATAGTCCACGGCACACCATCAGTAATGGTGTCCGCTTTTTTGCCATAAATAAAGGTACGATGTTTGGCGGAAGCCAGTTCAGCAGCTGTAAAGGTTGGTAACGGCAACAGCACTTTACCCGGTACGGATTTCCTGGTCTTGGCATCGACCACGGTTTCCGTGTACTCTGCAGGATTTAAACTGTTGTCAACTTGTCCGGCAGGTAACGGACGCAAGCGGAACTCCATAAACTTGCCGATGGCCAAATCAGTGCCTTTATAGGACTTTTTATTCGCGGCATTAAAAGCATCAAAGGCAGCAGTTATGGTGACAGGGACTGTTTTCGGACCTGCGCCACTGGCATGCTCCATCAAGTTGACCAAATAGACTTTACGGACACCTTTGGCATACAGTGGCGCAAAATCGACCACGATATCATAACGCTCGGCGATGGACTGTGTAGGCAAACCTTCACCTGCTGCCGTATTGGGATAGGCTACCGCGTGTTGCATGATATTACCGTCATTGGCAATCTGGTGGAACGGAACCTGAGCACCGTTTTGATCAACCACAGCAATCTTCATATAGCGCGAGACACTGCCGTTAAGCATGCGAAAACGATATTTACGGGCACGAACATCCATATAAGGTTTGTAGACCCAGTTTACCGTCATCACGTCACCCAAGAAGCCATCGGTAATTAATGGGTTAAAGTAAAGCTGACCAAACAGATCAAATGCCTTGTCAGCCAATACCAAGTTAACGTCATAATCGCGGTTACCCCAACTTTTCGCTGTGCCACTCGGTAGACGCAGGTTAACGCCGTCATTGATTTCCTCGTTGCCGCGATCAATCGCACTGTAATAGTTCATCATCGCCGCGTTGCCTTTGTAGACATTTTGCGCAGTAAAATCAAGCATGTGGTCATGAAACCAATGGGTACTCATGGTTTCACGATAGTCACCGGGCACTTGAATAGTACCGGTTGCAGGGCAAGTCACTTTGTCTATCACCTCGCCCGGCGTACAAGGCATTGCCGCGCGTTTGTCGGTTGCCGCCGTGTTAATGCTGTCGTGACCGGCCAATACCATCGGCCAACGATAATCGTAAAACTGCCCCGGATAAAAGTAAGCGCCAGCAAAACCGTCACTTTCAGCAGGATTGTGACCATTATGCTCGTGAGTACTGATGGTATGGGTACCGAAACCATTATTGGTCGCCTGGTCAATCGGCAACGCATTATGGTGACGGAACAAAATGGTTTCGCCGTAACGAGCCATCAACAATTTGGGAGGTATAGTGCCATCAAAAGTCCATACCGAGTTTTTGTCCTGAACCGGCATCAAAGGATGAACCTGGACATCAATGCCCTTGGTTGTACCTTCGAATTGTGGAAGGTAACCCGTTGCACTGATTTCAGCAGGGGCAAATTTATCACCAATCAGCGTACCGGCAAGCGGGCCGCCGGGTAGATAAGGCGAAGTCACCGTATTATAGTTAAGACCACCGGGGCCAAATTCACTCCATTTGCCAACGGTCTGACTATAGCCATGTAACTGCAGCTTGTCGCGCGCCCCTCCGCTGGTGCGTGCACCGGCTTGAATGGCTTGAAAAAACTTGACCGGTTGGAACTCATTCCAACGCTGATGTTTAAAATCATCTTCACCCGGACGACCATCCATAGGCATGGATGACAAAGCGGCTGTGTTTGGATCACAATTTTTAATATCGTCTGACCAAGGATTCGCGTAGATAAATTTACCATCCACACCCTTTTCGGTATGGGCAAATTCACCCGGCAATGGATACACTTCTTTGCTTTTAATAATCGAATCAAGGCCGGCATTATCGACATTACCGGTACAGTCTACATTACCTGCTGAATCAAGGGGTCGTGGCAGTGTTGTCTTGCTAAGATCCTCTTTAGGAAGACCATTTGAGTCTTTGTAATCCTGCAGACCAAACTCCTCAAATAACACAACGCGTGCACTAAAGGGTTTGGCTCCGGATAACGGGCTGGGTTGATTGAGTCCGGAGGGAACCGTCAATACCCCGGCGGCTTGCGCAATGCCTGCAGACAGTAAACTACCCGTCAATAAGGCAATAGCTACGCCTAAATTTGAGACAGGATTCCTGACAGTCATTACAAAGGTACTATTGTCTATCGGCAAACTTAAATCAAGTTGGCAAAAACCCGAATTTGGAGCTTTATCAGCTAACTCCCGATATCGTTTTTCAGCAATTTTGTTGCCGGTAAAATTTATTATTTTTTTCATAGTAAATTCCTCTCATAAAATTTTAATAAGCCTCGCCCATGCGAAGCAACCATCTTTAAACTACTTCAAGTTTATTTAAGGTAACGCTGAACAACTCCGGATTGGAGGTGTTCAGCGCACCTAAATTTAAAACCGGTTATGTTTTTTATTATCAATCTTTCCAAACAAGACCCTTTTAAAAACATAACCTTACAACACTTCCGATAATACCTTTTATTACCTTACATTCACGTTGATATTTTCCATCACCTTACCTGTAGCCATAGATCGCAAACTGATCGGCGTTAAAGTGCAGGCCTTACCCGATTTTTGAAATGACTGCCAATTACCATTAATCACAGGAACAGGTGCATTAAAGGTATTACTGCCCAGGTT
>CAIUYS010000459.1 GCA_903903365.1 uncultured Methylococcaceae bacterium | reverse complement strand
TGGCAAACATTACTTAAGCAAGCGGATCAAGCGCTTTATCGTGCAAAAAAGCAAGGACGAAATCGCCTGGTTTGGTAGTATAAAAATCGGCAAAACCTAATACTGCGGTTGGAGTATTAGGTTTGGCTGTTTTTACAGGCAATAGCTGAAGCTATTGCACTCCGTTTTTTAAAAACTTGCGCTTAACTTAAAGCCATTGGGGTGGGGGTTATTTATCGCGAGTTACCTTACAACTCAACACTTCACAATGCTGTTGCAGTGCCGCCAGTGTTGCTTCTACACAAGACAACAGATCTTCGGCCAAACGCAATAACGTCGGCAAGTCGTTTTGGTAGCTGCACGCCTCCATTTCTTTGGCTAACACACTCAACACAGTGGCGCCAAAAGTAGCCGCACCACTTTTTATAGAGTGTGCTTCAAAGCCCAGCACGGATACTTCCCGTTGTTTTATGCCAAGCTTGATTGCCTCCTGACGTTTTATTAGCTCATCCATAAAAATGCGTAACAAGGGGATTACTTTGTCCACCCCAAAATCATCTGAGAATTGTTGCAGTATCTTTTCATCCAATAACCGGACACTCGTAAGAGGTTTTATAGGCGGCGTTTCGACAGGAGCGGGATTGTTACCTGAGACGCTGCACCATTTTTGCACCAAATTTAACAGAGCGGTTTTATTAACAGGTTTGGTAGCAAAACCGTTCATACCGGCGGCCATACACTGCTCTTCGTAGCCTTTAAAGGCATGAGCGGTCAGGGCAATAATAGGTACTGTGGCGGCCGCGCCACCCAGTAACCGGATACTGCGTGTGGCCTCCATGCCGGTCATATCGGGCATGGAGACATCCATAAAAATCAAATCATAATCTTTAGTCCGCGCCGCTTTGATACCCGCAGCACCGCAATCGGCAAAATCCACCTGATGCCCACCGTTACTTAGCAGCGCCCCAAGTACCGCCTGGTTAGCGAGACTGTCTTCTACCAACAACAAACGGGCAGCCACAAAAGGCAAATCAAGCGTATTGGTGATAGCGTTGGCAGACGTTAATAGAGTCTGCGCCACAGCCGTCTCACCACAACTAAACCAAAAGCGACTGCCCACTCCCAGTTGGCTTTCCAGACCCAAGTGCCCGCCCCATAATTCCACCAACCGCTTTGAAATAACCAGACCCAATCCAGAGCCACCGTATTTACGGGTATCGGAAGAATCGGCCTGGGTAAACAAGTTAAACAGCTTGGGTTGAACGTCATCGGCTATACCAATGCCGGTATCAATAACTTCAATCAGTAAAGCGCCATCACACGCTTCTGCCGGACGCGGTGACAGCTTTACTGTAACGCTGCCGTTGGACGTAAACTTAATGGCGTTACTCAGAAGATTAAGCAATACCTGCCTAAAACGCCACGGGTCGCCGCTAATCCAGGGCGACAAGTCGGGTGCCAACTCAAGGCTTAAGACTAAGTTTTTGGATTTTGCACCATCAAAGACTATTGCCACGACTTCATTGATGACCTGTTCGACATCAAATACCGTGTTTTCCAATTCCAGCTTGCCAGACTCGACTTTTGTTAAGTCCAAAATATCATTAACCAACATTAGTAGCTGGATACCTGCATCTTTTGCAACTTTTAAATAACTTTTTTGGGTGGCATCAAGAGGGGTATCAGCAAGCAGTTCTTGCGTACCCAACAAGGCATTCAGCGGGGTGCGAATTTCGTGACTCATCATGGCTAAAAATAGGGATTTAACGTGATTTTCCTGTTCTGCCAACTCTCGACCCTCTCGTAAAGTTGCCTCTACCCGTTTAGCTTCGGTAATATCCCGTAAAGTCGCGGTAAAATAACTTTGATCGCCAGAGTGGATCGCAGTGACCGCCATTTCTACCGGAAATTCTCCAAGCAGTCGATGCCTGGCGATCTGCTCAATACGCTGCCCCATCATGTTGCTTTCCCCGGTCGTTAAATAATGCTGAAAACCCTGCCGATACAACTCGTGAAAGCGTTCCGGCATAAACAATTCGTGCATAGGTTTACCCAGTACGTCACCTATCGTATAGCCGAACATTCTTGAAGCAGCTTGATTAAAACGACAAATATTACCCAGCATGTCAATAGTGATAATGGCGTCCAGACTGGATTCCAGCACTGCTTTTTTCATACTTTCGCTAATCCGCAGTTGATCGTTTAACTGCTTGCGTTCAGTGATGTCAAAACAGGAGCCGATATAGCCCAGGAAAACGCCCTGTTCGTCATAGCGCGGTACACCTTTATCCAGCAACCAGCGATATTCGCCGTCGAAACGGCGCAAGCGATACTCCATGGTAAATTCTTGCTGTGCATCAAAGGCAGCCTGGTAAGTATTCAAGCAATACTGTAAATCCTCTGAATGCACGCACTCAGCCCAGCCATTGCCAACCTCTTGCTCCATACTGCGTCCGGTAAATTGCAGCCAGACTTTGTTAAAAAATTCACATCGATTGTCCAATCCTGCTGTCCAGATTAATACGGGGGCATTATCGGCAATGATACGAAAACGGCTTTCGCCATCACTCATCGCTTCTTTAACATGTTTGCATTCGGCGATGTCGGTGGGCCCACAATCCACGTAATCAATATTACCTTGCCCTTGTTGTACCTCTTCTTGCCGTTGTATGACAAAGGGTAAAGACAATAGTCGCGGAATAACCCATACCATGAGTGCGGCGGTGGCGACTGAAATAATCGCGGTAAAACTTTTAAATAAGGCATCCAGCCAATATAAGGGGTGCCAAATCGTAAGCACCGACAATAAATGCATGGTGCCGCAAGCAAGCATAAATCCGGCAAACAAGACAACCACCCAAGAATAGGGAAAGTCTTTACGCTGCCGGATAAAATAAGCCAGCGTAACGGGAATGGAATAATAAGCAAGCGCAATCAGCAAATCCGAGATAGCGTTTAGCCAAATTAATAACGGGCTCCACGCAAAGTATGGGGTATGGAGAGTAAAGTTTTTAATACCAAAAAGATCAATCAGTGGCTGCATTGGCTGGTTGAATTAGTGATGATTATCAATAAATGTTATATCTATAGCGAATTATTAAAACCTAAAAAAACTATTTCGTCTAGGATAAAAACAAAAAAATCGAATCACCCGAAAAAAATAACATAAAACGGAAATTATTTTTCACCACGAAGACACGAAGGACAGGAAGGACAGGAAGAAAGAAATTCGCTGCTTCCCAAGCTCCAGAGACTGTGAAAGTATTCAAAATTCGGGTTGAATTTTGATTTCGGAAACCAAGAATCAATGACTTATAGCAGTTTTTTTGCTATTTTGTGTTGATTTTGGTTGCTTTTGATAATACTTTCACAGTCTCTCCAGCTTGGGAATCCAGTCCCGGAAGCTCCCGCTTCCCGAGTGGAAGTACTTCAAGTACAAGATAATTCAGTATTTCCGGACGAAAAATAACGGCAACCATTAATTTACCTTTGCCGTTAAAAATATGGACAAGGATCATATAAGACCCGATAACTGCTTTTAGGCATAGGACTCCAATGTGATGAGACTACACTGGAAGCTAGAGCTTCCAAGACCGGTTTCCCAAGCTGGAGCTTGGGGAAACAGCCGACCGAAACCCGCGAAAAAAATGACCTAAAACAGAAATTATTTTTCACCACGAAGGACACGAAAGACACGAAGAAAGAAAAGTCATTCATTCGCTGTTTCCCAAGCTCCAGCTTGGGAATCCAGTTCTGGAAGCTCCAGCTTCCCGAGCCTTTCACCACGCGCGAATCACCTCAATTAATCCCTCCTGACCCGCATAGTTTCGCGCACTGGAATAACGCCAATGTTCCGGTTGATCCACATACCCGCGTTTCACAGGGTTTTGATGAATGTAATCCAGTTTCTGACGCATAACCGCCTCAGTTTCGATAATCTGCGGATGACTACCTTCTTCCCAAACCTGATAAGTTGTTTCTTTTTTATGGGCACGTTTAAAAAACGCCAGTAAGTCCAAAAGCTTGGTTGAGCGGTGTTGCTCCAAATGCGCGATAATTTGCTTTGCCGTATAGGATTTAAAGCGCTGCATATCATGACTCAAATTCTTCGAAGCCGCGATTAGGTGCAGATGATTTTCAAGAATGACATAACCGTATAATTGAAAATCCGCTTCACGCTGTAAAAAACGCCAAGAATCCAACACGATATTCACTGTTTCCGGACGGGTAAATATCGGCAACCAGTGATTTACCGTTGCCGTTAAAAAATGTGGACAAGGATCGTATAAGACCCGATAACTGCTTCTGGGCATGGGGACTCCAATATGATTGCGGCTAAACTGGAAGCTGGAGCTTGGGAAACAGCGGAACAGCGGACAGCGGGAACTTCTTTTTCTTCGTGTTCTTCGTGTTCTTCGTGGTGAAAATTTTTTGTGATTTTTTCCGGATTAAAGCTACCGGTCTATATGGGGTTCAAGGTGAACAATATGTCCGTTCTCGTCATAAAAAACGGTAATCATTGAAGCCGTTCGGCACTGTTGTAATTCATCGGCTTTTACCTGATAAAACGCACACAGCTCGGTATCATTAACTTTTTTTTGCGCTGCCAGTAGTATTGACCGCTTCCGTAAGGCACGATAAAGTACCCAAACCAACCAAAGCGCAGCCATAATTAGTAAGGTTACAGCGTATATTTCCATCAGTTCCAGCAGGCTTTTATAACCGCCAAACCAGCGCATTTGATTGATCATTTTTTTATCGCCCAGCACCCAACTGCATAAGGTGACCAAAGGCACCAATAAATAAATCCACATCACCCAACAAATCGCCCAAGCGAATAAAGCGCCCAAGCGTTTTTGCAGACTTTGCAAATGCGGTGCATTAATAATATAGCCTTTCATTTATGGCGCAAGCCTCTGTCTACGGTAACCCATACAGCACGCAGTCCGCGCTTCTTTTTTATCGCCCGAACGGAACCTACAATTGTGGTACCAACGTTGATAAGCCAGTACACAATGGGATACCACACCATCCAGTAATAATAACGCGCAACGCCGCCGGTACTCGCTTCGTAACGCGAATCGATAAACAGGCTGACGCCAAATTGTATTAAACAGGTCAGGCTTAACAACATGCTGGTCCAACTGGGGCTTAAATCATGTAACGATTGATTGGTTGATTCGTTAAGCAACGCCACTGGTACATAGAGTAAATGCAACAGAATCAAAAATGCCCAGAAAATACTGATTAAGCATTCACCGTATAACAACCACATACCTCGGGATGACCAACGAAACAGGGCGGGGAAATAGCGCAGTAATACTTCGGTGCCACCCTGCGCCCAGCGTGCCCGTTGTTGCCACAAGCCATCCAGGGTTTCCGGCATCAACACCCAGCACAAAGCGTTGGGTTCAAAATAGATAGTCCAGCCGGCTAATTGCAATTTCCAACTGATATCGATGTCTTCGGTGACCATATCGTTGCTCCAATAACCCACGTCATGCAATGCGGATTTACGGAAGGCGGCGATAACGCCGGAGACGGTAAATACTTTGCCGTAAGAACGTTGCGCCCGTTTAATCATGCCGACAATGGCTGAAAATTCACCCACCTGAATCCGGCCTAATAAAGTCGAGCGATTGCGTATGCGTGGATTACCGGTAACGGCACCGACGGTGGGATTATCATTAAAATGACGTACCATCCAGGCAATGGCTTCGGGAGCCAGCAGCGCATCACCGTCAATGCAAATCAGAATTTCACTATTAGCCAGCAAGGCAGCGGTGCGCAAGCCCATCGCTTTGCCTTGGTTGGTATGTAAATTGATTACACGAAGCTGAGGGTGTTGTTCGGCCAAGTCCTGCAATATTTCCAGAGTGTTGTCTTTACTGCCGTCATTAATCGCGATAATTTCATAGTCGGGGTATTTTTGTCGCAATAAAACGTCTATGGTTTCACGAATATTTTCGGCTTCGTTATAACAGGGAATTAAAATGGAAACAGGCGGGTAATCCTTTAATTCTGGCAGATGTTCGGCATTGCCTTGCTGATGCCATTCATAGCGGCTATAAAAAATAATCGCGCCAAACATCCAGATGTAAGCCATAAACAAAGGATAGTAATAAATAAAACCTTCGATGGCTGCATCCAGCGGTTGCCATGCCAGCAACACTTGATGCCATTGAGTTTGTAGCAAAGCGCTTAGGTGCTGCAAGGAGCTATTCATGGTCTGGCATGTAGCGAAAAATGCTGCTGTAAATCCGTTAAACGCGGCTGATCCGTAAACACATTATCGGGATAATAGCCGATATGACTGACGCCCAATTTTTTCAATAGCTCCAGTTGTTCAATAAAGACCGGCATGGGGATTTTCTCTTGGGTTTTCCAGTTCACCGCTTGCAACTCAAACACGGTTTTTTTAAGCCCCTCGGGCTGTTTGGCTGCCGCTTTTACCAATTGTGTAAGCCATTGCTTGGGATTTTTGGCTTCTTCCATAAAAGGCATGGCTTCTATGGCAACATAATCATAATGCGCTAAAAAAGATTGATAGGATTGTGCGTACCATTCTTCGCTGTAGGGCTTTAACAAAGGCAGTGCATAAAAATTACGCGCGGTCTTCATGTCCGGTCGATAAATACGCACCCGATCGGCTAACTCATCAGTAAACTGGTTGATTAAATCGGTTTTATGTTGCGCCCACGCCATGCGCATGG
>CAIUYS010000458.1 GCA_903903365.1 uncultured Methylococcaceae bacterium | reverse complement strand
ATAAAACTTATATCCGGTTGGGATACCGCCATGGATTTTCAACAGGTTTTAATTGAAAACCTGGATAAAGACCTGCGTTACGGATTTACGCACAACGGTCCACACCGTGCTGATTTTCAATTATTGGTTGGTAACCGATTAGCCAAAGATTTTGTTTCACGCGGTCAACTTAAGCTATTAGTAATGAGCTTAAAACTGGCACAGGTAAAGTTGCTTGCCAATGAACACAGCAATATGGGCTGTTTTTTATTGGATGATTTTGCGGCAGAGCTTGATGTTATTAATCGTGCGAAATTATTGCACTATTTAGCTGAAATGAAATTCCAGGTATTTATAACAGCGACTGAGCTATCTGATTTTGGTGATTTAACTCACATAAAAAATTACAAAATGTTCCACGTGGAACATGGCAACATAAAACAAATGTAATGTCCCACGTGGAACATTCGCAACAACAGAAAAAGCAGATTACAAAATGTTCCACGTGGAACATGGCAACACAAGCAAGTGCAATGTTCCACGTGGAACATTCACAACCACAGAAAAAGCAGGAGAGTCATGAGTAACAATAGCGATCATTACGATAGTTCTAATATTCAAGTTTTAAAAGGTCTGGATGCCGTAAGAAAACGGCCGGGTATGTATATTGGCGATACTGATGACGGTTCCGGTTTGCATCACATGGTCTTTGAGGTTGTTGATAACTCCATTGATGAAGCCTTGGCGGGTTACTGTAAAGAAGTTAAGGTCGTTATTCATAGCAATGGATCAGTATCAGTTTCTGATGACGGTCGCGGTATTCCCGTTGATATTCATAAAGAAGAGGGACGGTCTGCGGCAGAAGTTATTATGACGGTTCTCCATGCCGGTGGTAAGTTTGATGATAATGCTTATAAGGTTTCCGGTGGTTTACACGGTGTCGGGGTATCTGTCGTTAATGCCTTGTCTGAAGAGTTAAATCTGGAAGTACGAAAAAACGGTCAATTGTATAAGCAACAGTATCGTATGGGTAACCCTGTAGCGCCATTGGCCGCATTCGGCCCAACCGAAGGCTCTGGTACATTGATTAATTTTAAGCCTAGTACCGAAACGTTTGGAGATGTTGAATTTCATTACGATATTCTCGCGAAAAGATTACGGGAATTATCATTTTTAAATTCAGGTGTACGCATTAGCCTGCAAGATGAACGCACCGATAGACAAGATATTTTTGAATTTGAAGGCGGCATTAGTGCTTTTGTTGTTCATCTTAATAAAAACAAAACTCCGCTATTTCCGGAAGTATTTTATTTTATAGCCGAAAAAGAAGGTGTGACCGTAGAAGTCGCCATGCAGTGGAATGATTCTTATCAGGAAAATGTATTCTGCTATACCAATAACATTCCACAACGTGATGGTGGCAGTCATTTGGCCGGCTTTAGGGGCGCATTAACGCGGACTATCAATCAATACATTGAATCCAGCGGCTTGGCTAAAAAAGAAAAAGTACAAACGACCGGTGATGATGCCAGAGAAGGCTTAACGGCCGTGTTGTCGGTTAAAGTGCCTGATCCCAAGTTTTCATCACAAACAAAAGACAAATTGGTTTCATCAGAAGTTAAGCCGTTGGTTGAATCAACGATGAATGAAAAGCTACAGGAATTTCTACTGGAAAAACCGCAAATAGCCAAAACCATCGTTGGCAAGATTGTCGATGCCGCCCGTGCCAGAGAAGCAGCACGTAAAGCGCGTGAATTGACACGCCGTAAAACAACGCTGGATATTGCGGGTTTACCGGGAAAGCTTGCAGATTGTCAGGAAAAAGATCCGGCCTTATCTGAATTGTTTTTAGTGGAAGGGGATTCTGCGGGTGGCTCTGCAAAACAAGGTAGAGATCGTCGTACCCAAGCTATTTTGCCTTTAAAAGGCAAGATTTTAAATGTCGAAAAAGCCCGCTTTGATAAAATGATTTCTTCAGAAGAAGTCGGCACATTAATCACGGCGTTGGGTTGTGGCATAGGCAAAGACGAATACAATCTGGCCAAATTGCGTTATCACCGTATCATTATCATGACCGATGCGGATGTCGATGGCTCACACATCAGAACTTTGTTGTTGACGTTTTTTTATAGACAATTACCGGAGATAGTAGAAAAAGGTTATATCTATATTGCCCAACCGCCGTTATACAAAGTTAAAAAAGGCAAGCAAGAGCATTACGTTAAAGACGATACCCAGTTAAATGAATATCTGATTCAGCTTGCGCTTGATAAAGCCCAGCTTTTTACCGATGAAACAGCGCCACCTATTCAGGGGCAGGGTCTGGAAAAACTCGCCAAAGAATTTACCGGTGTAGTGAGCGTCATCAATCGTTTATCCAGACGTTACGATGATGTTTTTCTTGAGCAATTTTGTTACATGGATGTCATTAATGACGACATCAAACAAGATCAACAAAAACTCACCGCCTGGTTTGCCAAAATGGAGCAACAGCTGAAAGATTGTGAAAGCAAGGCCGTATT
>CAIUYS010000457.1 GCA_903903365.1 uncultured Methylococcaceae bacterium | reverse complement strand
TGACTTTTGGTGGGTCATTTTAAAATACCCACATGGAAGCCTCTTGCACAGTCTATTGCAGTGAGACTTTTGGAGACGCTTTGGTAGGATGCAAAATAATCTAAAGGATTACGATCTTTCTGTAGGATAATTTTAGATTTCCTTGCCAATTGTTTGATCACGGAATCAAAACCTGCTTTATTCGCAAATTATTAAGCACACTTATGCAAAATATATGGATTTCTCAGCAGTTCCTTGTGAACAGCCCTAATTGGGGCGCTGGTGAGATTTCATAAGCTGTTTATAATATTTACTCGAATAACCATCGAAATTTGTCTAAATATCGTTTCCGTTTGCAACATCATGGCAGAAAGATCGCCTCAAAAGCGACTCTGCTGACTCTCTTCCCTGGCCGCAAGACGCACCTCTCCATTCACACTTTTAAGGGTGCCGTGATGAAGATGGTTTCAGGTTCTTTGGTATTTTTATGCAGACTATGTATTGTCATGTGGTTCCAGTGCTACCTTCCGGAAACCATTGACGATGGCTCGGTAGATCATTTCCATTGATTCGACTTCGTAGGAATAGAATAGATTGCGGATATTTTCCCATAATGCTCGCTTGGTGCCCAGCTTTTGCCAGGCAGCCTTGAACAGGGCGGACGTCAGCTGCTGCGTCTGGTCAATAAGGAAGGCAAGCATCATCAGCATAACGAAGACTTCGCTTAAATGCTCCTTACCCAGACCGTAGTTATGCTCAAAGTGGTACCCCTGATTTTTGAGGGTATTGAAGGTTTCGTTTTCGATTTTCCACCTGGCGCGACCACCGCGCATCAGAATATATGCATTTTCTTTGGTGATGGTAAAATCAGTGACCCAGGCAAAATGGAGGGTTTTGTTGTCTGACTCTTCCCAGTACTCCAGTACATTGACCTTCAAATCCAGATTACTCTGATTCAGGGAAGTGTTGTTCAGAAAACGGAAGCGATGTGTTATTTTTGGGTTCTTGTCGTCAACCATGCGGAACTCCATCGCTTCGCCGCTTTTAGCCGCCGCTGCGAGGTTTTGAAACAAAAGAGGGTGATCTCCCTCTTTGGCGCCAAGGATGTAGTGCATATCAACGGATTGCAGCTCTTTGATATGTGGGGCATTGGAACTTAAACCATCCTCTATGACTATGAGACCGAGACGGGGGTGGTCTTGCCGTACCTTTTGCAGGAATCGTTTGGCAGCGTTGCGCTCGCAGTCATTCTTGTTTGAACCGTCCTGTTTGATAATCATCTCTGGTGCCATTGGTATCACTTCCCTGTAATCAGGGTGAACAATAGCAGCACCCAGCACCTGCTGATGATAGGTAATTATGCCTGTTTTTTTGCTCTTCTTTTCCAGGCAGGAGGCGGAAGAGAGATGCGTAGAGGAAAAGGAACCCGTGCCGTCAATGCTCAAAAGATAGCATCCCTGATAGTAGATCATAGGTTCCAGCGCTTTGCCCCGCTGTAGTTGTGAAAAAATATCACGGAACAGTGGTCGGATATATTCCGGATCAACCGGATCAAGGATCTCCCGCATCTGGGAATCACTAGGCACATTTTTAATACCGAACACTCGATTAAGATTGCCATCATCATTCGCGCGGCGGTTATCAAACATCAAGAGAGACGGATCCTTGAGAGCGAACATGGCATAGCCAGACATAAGAGCATCTGGCAGGGAAATTTTGCAATCCCTCTTGCGATGATCGGTGATATCGGCAAATTTATTGCGTGCTGCAATCATCATGGCATCCTGGCTCAGGTTTTTACGAACAACTTGTTTCGACGGTGCTTTGAATTTGGGTTTTAGTTGCTTGAATCGGGACATTTTCATTACCTCTTATATTGAGATGAGTTAATGAAAAATCGCCGCACCCTAAACACGCTTTGTCAAGAAAAAAATACTAGAAAGGCAACTTTATTTTCCTTTAAATTCAGCTTGTTACGTCAATAACAATACCTCTTGAGATGCAACAATATACCCGTACTCTTAAAACAGTCGACTGATAAGAACAACGCCGGAATGTGCAATTATTTGTACGAACCAACGAAAAGATAACTTGAATCATTTAAGCTAGTTGAAGATACGCCGGGAATGACTGTAGTGCTGCCGAGCTTTATTGCTTAGCTTGACGCCTTTGGCATAGATTTTGGGAATCAATTGAGTAATTGGATGCACGCCGTTATAAGTCATTTCACTTGCAAAACCCAATGCTTTTTCG
>CAIUYS010000456.1 GCA_903903365.1 uncultured Methylococcaceae bacterium | reverse complement strand
CAACTCATGGAGGTCAGGCTCTGCCTGACTGTCAGGCAAAGCCTGACCTCCATTGTAGGCGCACTCCCAAGCCCTGCTGGGATAAGGAGCTGTGGGTGTCCTCACATACTTGTGTATAACGACGAGAGCTGGAGCGTGGGAACTAGGCAGATCCTGGGGGGATATTTTCTACGTGCTGCCTTACTGCTTTTATAGCGATTAAAACCTGATTTTTGTTCCAATCAATCGATACTGACCCATTCTTCCAGTGCAGCGATGATGCTTTTTGCTTGATCTTTACTGGATATGTTAAATTTTGATTTTTGTTGATATTCACCATTGCGTTTTTGATACCGACGAATGGTATATTTATCAGGGCCGTATTCTTCTTTAGCACGATTCCAGTCTTGATAACGGTACATAATGGTAGCCCATGCGCCTTTAGTCAGTACTTTTTTATCCAGTTCTTTAACGGTCTCTATGCCGCCATCTTCATACGTTACCGTTAATTCATCTACAGTTTCAGCCATTTTATTCTCGAATAATCAATATTGGGTTAGGAGCTTATCGTAACGACCCAAGGCGTAAAAAAAACGCAGGTCTGTTCTGTTTCACAAGTGACGGGAAGCTAGTCTGTGGGGCACATTTTTTTAAAATTTAATAACAACGCCTAAAATCACTTACCAAAAAACTGTCCAAATGCCCGACTGCCTTTGCCGGTTTTAATGGTATCAATCACTTTTAGGGTTTTGGCATCAATAATCGACACGGTGTTATCAAACCAATTAGCGACATACACATGCCGATCATCAGGATGGGTATTTATACCTTCGGGTTTGTTACCCACTTCAATCAGCGCCGTTTCTTTTAAGGTTGCGGTATCAATGACCGTCACCGAGCCATCATCCTGATTGGTCACCAATAAACGACTATCATTAAGCGCCAGTGCGCAGGCATAAGGCAGCGCATTAACTTTTACGGTAGCGATAGGCAACATACGCCTGGTTTCCAATACCGTTACATTATCACTTTGTACATTGGCGATATAAATGCGCTCGCCTCTGGCATCAATGGTCAGTCCAAAAGGATGTGAGCCAACCAAAGCGGTCTTGTTAAGCGTCAGGGTATTGAGATCAATTTTGGACACTGAATCACTGAGCCGATTGGCAACATACAGCCAACGATTATCAGGACTGACCACCAAGCCCGATGGCGATTCGCCGACAGGAATGGTTTTAATGACCTTTAAACTTTCAGCATCAATAACATCAACATTGTTATTGTACCAATCCGCCACAAAAATGCGCTTGCCATCAGCGCCTACAGCAATGCCCAAAGCACCGTCACTGACCGCCACCTTGGCAATCGCTTCGCGTTTTTTTACATCGATAACGGCAAAGCCCTTGGCTTCCGGCGTACTGACATAAACCTTGTCACCCGCCGGAGCAACCGCAACGCCAGCGGGTTTGCCATAGACGCGAATGGTATCAACCACCTTACCCTGCTCGGTATCAATAATTGAAACACTGTCATCCAATTGATTGCTGATATAAGCAAAAGGCGCAGCTGCCAAGGGTGCCGTAAAAAAAGTTGCAGCGATGGCTATCGCTACAACGTGGCATTTCATAAAAAACACCTGTTTAACCCTTACTTTTCAGCTAAGGATTTCAGGCTGATTAAACCGGTTTTTACCACAGCGCCTACGGCTGCATTAGCGGTTTCTTCATTCATTTCTGCTGGTGGATTGTTGTTGGTGTAAGCACGGTAATAACCGGCCGTCCAAGAAACCACTGAAGTATCGCCTTTAGCTTCTACTTCAATACTGGCTGAGTAGTTGTCTACAGGTAGTGCAGGCACTTTTTCTTCAACACCGGCATGAGTAATTGTTTTTGCAGTACTCATATCGGTAATTTTGTAGGCATAAGACATTTTTGCCTCATCATACTTTTTTAGCTCTTCAGTGATGGTGCCGCCATCTTTTAAGGTCAAAACGCGTGTTGCGCCTTTTTTGTTGCCACCTTCAACCGTTGTGCTGCCAACAGCGGGCAGCCAGGACATATCACCAAAATCTTTAATAATGGCCCAAACTTTGTCAGCAGGCGCATTGATAGTGATTTGTTCTTCGGTTTTTTGACGCACAGGCCCATGCGCATGGGTAGTCGCCGCAAACAAGAACATGATAGCTGACGCAATTAACGTAATTTTCTTCATAATAACTCCAAAACGTGAACATAAATACCAAGCGAGGCATTATATATCAATCTTCAAATTTTTAAGTCTTGATTCTGGCAAGACAGCTATAACAAGCAATAGGCGTAGGCCGGAATAAGACCACCCAAGCCTGTCCTGAGCTTGTCGAAGGGCGTAGCGCGTGGTGGCGTTTCCGGCAACTCT
>CAIUYS010000455.1 GCA_903903365.1 uncultured Methylococcaceae bacterium | reverse complement strand
TTACATCCTGTCCATCGACATAAATCGGAAGGCTGCTCTTATTACGTAGTGCGGTGTGCAGGACAGCCCGATGTTCAGTCGTGTTGATTTTTTCACCGGAAAATAGGGCGTTAATTTTTTCATTAAGCCCTGCGTGATTAGCAAGATCTATTAATAAAGGTAATGTTTGATCGGTTATTCTGTTCTTGGAATAATCAAACAATATCTCGTTAAAATTAACTGAGAGTTTGTTGAACCGGTTAATGTCTGCTTTGAAAGCATCGCGTAGAGAATTATTTTTGGTTTGGTCGTAATGGCTTTGTAAGGCTGTCCACGCTTTTGAGGTAGTCAAAGATGACATGTTTTTTTGGCTCCGTTTAAAATAAATTACCGTAAGTCTACGAAAATGGCGCTAGGATAGCAATAGCGCAATGGGTGCATTATTATTTACTTATATATCGCCTGTTTTAGGCGGGTATCCTATCAATTCCTTTATTTAGGTGAGGTGGTGTGCTAGAGTTGGCATTGCTATGGGGTAGGTTAATAGCAACTGCAGCTTGTTTTTAATGAAAAAAAGGTTATATAGAGCACTAACAATTCATATAATAATAACTATGTATCAAAATTGGAAGGTATTATGAACAGAGTACAACTAATAAGAAAGGGTTTCCTGGGGCTTTTAGGTTTGTTTTTTTCAGCAACCTTATGGGCGCATGGTGGCGCAGCGGGTACTGATACAGATCAGTGTAAATTCGAATTGCAACCAACGCACTGGATTCATTACACGGCTTATCAGCCTAGTGCATATCCAGCGGAAGAATTTTGCGGTAAACTGCCCGGTTTAAACACGCTGACGCAACTGGTTTTCGATTACCAGGATATGAAATATAGAAATATGTTGGTTGAGTTTGAAGTAACCAAAGAACCTGAAGGCACGCGTGTATTTTTTCTACCCAGCGCAAAACATAAAAAAGGTTCGGTTAATTTAGAATTAAAAAATGGCGTGTCAGAGGCCGGGCAATACCTGATTCATATTACCTTGGTACCCGATCCGGCTGATACTGAAAATCGCACACAAGGCGAGAGACTGGATGTACACATGGGCTTTAAAGCGGGTGGCGGTCAGCAAGTAAGTAGAAATAGTATGCTGTTGTACTTGTTTGTAGCACTGGCTGGTTTGTATGT
The DNA here is from genome assembly GCA_903903365.1 of uncultured Methylococcaceae bacterium. Classification (GTDB taxonomy): domain Bacteria; phylum Pseudomonadota; class Gammaproteobacteria; order Methylococcales; family Methylomonadaceae; genus Methylobacter_C. Next base: position 435 of record CAIUYS010000455.1, on the reverse strand, counting down.
ATTATATCTGTCAAATGCCGGTTTTAAACGTAAAGTCGACGAAGTCCTTACAAAAATTAAAAGCTGATAAAAAAGTCGATGTTACGCATTCGCTATGAACGTTTAATTGCTTTATAAAAGATTTGTAAGACGACGGCGTAACATCGATTAAACGGTTTGTGTGTGAAGCAGGTTTGATTATTTGAGCGGTAGCACACTACTGGCAATTGATCCAAAAAAATACATTGATTATGTCAAGTAAAAGGGGAAACAAGTAATGGTGAAGTTATTGTCGGTTGGAGTACTGATTGCTCTTTTTTCTGTGCCGGTCATGGCTCAGGAATATGAAGAGCATGATAGTATGCTGATGGATCACGGTGATGGTCACTTGATGGACATGGCGGGCGGCATGGTGATGGGGCAAAATGCCGATACCTTGCCCGGTGGTTGCGATAG
>CAIUYS010000454.1 GCA_903903365.1 uncultured Methylococcaceae bacterium | reverse complement strand
GTGCGCGCCTTGAAAAATAAGGCGCGCACAGCACGCCCTACATACTTAATTAATTAATTCAGGGCTCCATAACAATATGTTGTCACTGTAGATACTACTATTAGATAAGCTCACTATAGACTCTTAATGCGGATACCGTTTGCGGTAATTGTTGTTTTTGCAATATCGCTAAAAACTCATCTTTTGCTTTCGGTGGGTTCTTCAATGATTCCCGCTGTCTTTTGATTGCACCGCAAGCAATCGCCGGTGCCAAGTCAATCTGGCTATAAATAAATTCATCGGGATGTATCGCTTCAATGTCATATTTTGACAAAACAGCACTGGGAAAATCTTTTAGATTAAACGTGACAATAGCATCCGCACCCGCTTTAATGGCCGCAGCTAAAACATGTCGGTCATCCGGATCGGGTAAGACTAACACTTCAATCAATTCTTCATAGCCAAATACCTTGGCATCACGCACACTGGCATCCATTAATCCACGTGTTCTTTCCAAGATTTTCCTGTCATATTTATCCCGTCTCAACAACGCTTCAATCCATTCTTCGTGTATCTGATCCGTCCACCGCGCCTTAAACAAGTCAGTTACAGCCAACTGCATTAGCAAATCCCTTAAGGGTGCCGGGTATAAAACACAGGCATCATAAATAACTGAAAACTTTGCCACTATTCATAACCCATGCCCAGCTCTTGAGCTTGTGCAGCCAAATCATCAAGGGCTTTGAGTCGAGCCTCATCAATTCGTTGCTTATAGTCGAACACATCGTTAGCCAAAACGCGTCGGTGCGTACCCACTTTTCTAAACGGAATTTTTCCCTGTTCCAGCAAATCAACTAAATGTGGCCGACTTACATTTAACAATTCTGCTGTTTCCTGAGTAGACAATTCTGCATGTATTGGCATAACCGTTATGGCATTGCCTTTGGACATTTCCGTTAACATGGCGAGTAACAAATTTATAGCATAGCCAGGTAAAATTAAATCTTCTGATTCATTATTATTACTGGCTATTTTTAAATGAAGCCTTTCGTTATGGGCATATTTTGATAAAGCTCGGCTGGTTATTTTAGCTTCTTCTGCTTCTTGCGCGGTGGGCAAATGAACCACATTAGATAAAGTCACACTGCTTACTCCAAATTAATATTAATTATCCGAGATAAGATAAACGAAATAAACGAAAATAACAACTCGGATTTTGCAGCGTTCCATTGCCCTATCTTAAAAAAAAATTAAACGTACCTGCACCTTATCTATTATCTCAACTTGCCTTCAAGCCACTTAAAATAACTGTCGCGTTAAAAGATAAGGTACAGGCCAGTACTTATGCAATAACCTGCACCTCTTATAAGAAAACTTACACTACTAACTTTTGCACTGGCGCACAAAAATCTGTGGTGCCATCAGGCGCCCCCTGCGTCAGAATAGTTGTCACCTCAAATTTTAAGAAAAAATAAAATTTGAGATTAGAAATGAAGAAATATAAAAAGTATTCAGCTGGCTTTAAAGAGCAGGCCTTAGTAAAGGTTTATAGTCGTAGCAATGAGCAAT
>CAIUYS010000453.1 GCA_903903365.1 uncultured Methylococcaceae bacterium | reverse complement strand
CTAGCTATTCCCATGCTTGTTGTGTATTACACATTTGTGAAAATATTAACAATCTCATTTGAAGTTCAACAAAAATATCACACAAGTATCTTAATAGCATCATAAAAGATATTTATTATTCATATTGTCGCTTGGGTTAAGAGCAAACTTTTAGGAGACTATCATGGTTAATAAGTTAAGTATTGAGGGCGAAAAAGAATACGATGGTGATGAAAATACCAATAATGAAGTGTACATAAAAGAAGAACATCGAAAAGAGATAATTGCCATGACTGCTTACTTTAAAGCAGAACAAAGACATTTTGAGCCAGGCCATGAAATGGAAGACTGGTTAGAGGCGGAAGCCGAGATTTATGGGCTCGTATAATTAGTAGATTCACCATGAAATCTTCTTATTGGTAACATATATATGCATGTAACCTTTATTAAAGTTCGGTAACCACGCTCATTTGCTTTTTTTGAAGCACTTAAGAATTTCTAGTAAATAAGTGGTATGCATGAGGCATATAAAATCTCATGCATACTTTAAAAAAGTTACAGTACTTTACGAACAGTCTTGATGCCGTCATCGTCTGGGCTGCTTTCATATTTAAATCCTAAGCGCTTCATTAGCTTCAACATACCCGCGTTGTCTTTTAATACTTCACCTTCCATACTTTTTAACCCCTTGGACCGTGCAGCATCCATCAATGTGGTCATTAGCTTATTGCCCAACCCCTTGCCGCGCATAGAGTCTGCTACTACTAAGGCGAATTCACAGCTGTCTCCATCAGGGTTGATGGCAAAGCGTGCTACGCCGAGCTCAATTTCTTTATCTTTCTCTTCAGTGACTGCGAGCAAGGCCATTTCGCGACTGTAGTCAATTTGCGTAAAGCGCACCAACATAGATTCACTAAGCTCTTGAACACTATTCATAAAACGAGAATAACGAGATTCTTCAGATAGATTGTGTACAAATTCCTGCGTAAGCACTGCGTCTTCTGGGCGTATCGGTCGAATAACCACGTCTGTTCCATCAGCCAACTGCCAATTTTTAACTAGGTGCGTGGGATAAGGATAAATCGCCATATGTGCATAGCGATCTGCACTAGGCTGGCGGAATTCAACCACGACACGTGCATCTGCTGCTAATGCGCCATTTTCGTCCAGTATGAGCGGATTGATATCCATTTCCATCAGCATAGGCAGTTCGCATACCATTTCAGATACGCGCAACAACACGCTTTCAAGCGCATCCATGTCTGCTGGTGGCATGTTCCGAAAAGCCACTAACATTTTGGATACATTGGTACCCTGAATAAGATCCTTCACAAGGAATGAATTAAGCGGTGGTAGCGTTACAGAACGGTCACCCATAATTTCCACTGTGGTGCCACCAGCACCAAACGTAATGACTGGCCCAAATACAGGGTCGTTGGTAACTCCCACCATCAATTCACGTCCGTTAGGCTTCACAATCATAGGTTGAATTGAAATGCCATCTAAAATCGCATCGGGGCGATTAAGTTTAACGTTGTCGATAATTTCATGATAAGCGCCACGAACTGCCTGCGCATTAATCAGATTAAGTAGCACACCTCCAGCATCGGTCTTGTGGGTAATATTAGGTGAATTTACCTTCATTGCCACGGGGAAACCCATTTGCTGAGCTATCAGCAAAGCTTCATTGGGTGAATGTGCGACCATCGTCTGCGCCACAGGAATATGGAAGGCGGACAAAAGCGCCTTAGATTCCATCTCACTTAACACTTTACGTTTTTCCTGTAAGGCTCCTTCAATAATCATGCGAGCGCCTTCTATATCTGGCTCCAGATGATGAGCCAATGGTCCTGGCATTTGCATTAGTAGCTTCTGGTTTTTATGGTACGCAGATAGGAAAGAAAAAACT
>CAIUYS010000452.1 GCA_903903365.1 uncultured Methylococcaceae bacterium | reverse complement strand
GTGAAGAATAACCGGTGCCAAAATTATCCAAGGAAAAATTAAAACCCATTTCCCGACTAATTTCAAGCACTTTGGATACCTTGGTCAAGTCCTCCATCGCGCTGGTTTCCAGCACTTCCAGTTCCAAAAATCCCGGATTAACAGTCGGATGAGCGGCAAGCAAGGTACGTAAACTATCGATAAATCCGGTGTGCTGTAACTGACGGGCATTGATATTAATACTCACAGGGAGTGTGAGTCCGGCGGCAGTCCAGCGCTCCATCTGTGCCAAAACCGTATCGATAACCCACTCACCAAGCTCTATCGCCAAGGGATTATCTTCAATCATTGGCATAAAAATATTCGCAGGCAGCAGGCCTTGGGTTGGGTGTTGCCAGCGAATTAAGGCCTCAGCACCGATAATTGCTGCTGTCTGCATATTAACTTTGGGTTGATAATACAGCACAAATTCATGAGCATCCAGTGCCTGGCGTATACGTTCCAGACTTTCATGATAACCACTGATATGGCTATCGTGACTAACATCGAAAAAATGGTAACTATTCTTGCCTGCCAACTTGGCCTGATACATCGCAAGATCGGCTTGGTGTAGCAGTTGATCGGTATTAATATCGTCTGTCGATGAATAAAAAGTGACCCCCAAACTGGCTGAAATTTGGAGATTATTCTGGTTAAAATGTACCGGTTGGGATACGCCCGTCAGTATGCGGTTGAGTATCGGTATGCTGGCTTCAATAGTACCAATGTCGAGCAATAATGCGACAAACTCATCGCCGCCGATTCGAGCCAACGTATCGCCATCACGTAGTGCCTGTTTCATGCGCTGTGCTACCGATATCAATACTTGATCACCCGCTTCATGTCCATAATTGTCATTAACCGACTTAAAGCCATCCAGGTCAATATAGATGACCGCTAACTGTTCTCCTCGTCTTCGGGTTTGCGCTATGGCTTGGTACAGACGATCTGCCAATAATAAGCGATTGGGCAGACTGGTCAGCGCATCGTAATGAGCGATATGCTCCAGTTCATTTTCATGCTCCTTAATCATGGTGATATCAGATAACAACGATACATATTTTCGGGGGGATGTTTGATTATCATCGCTAACGGTATTAATACTTTGCATCACGGCGTAGATTTCACCGTTCTTGTGCCGGTTCCACACTTCGCCATACCAATGGCCTTTAGTATTAAGGTTGTACCACAGATTATCGTAGAAATTATTATCCTGAAGGCCGGCGTTTAAAATTCGCATATTTTCACCCAAAATATCGTCATGCTCATAGCCGGTAATACGGCTAAAGGCATTATTAACATCCAGGATAGTACCGTCAGAAGAGAGAATCATAATGCCTTCAAGGGTACTGGTAAAAACACTGGCGGCCAGCTTAAGTTTTTCCTCCAGTTCTTTTTTTTCGGTGACATCCCTGTTTACTTCAAGTAAGCCAATAATTTTATCGTTAGCTGATCGTAAGGGCACTTTAACGGAATCAAAAATACGCGATGTTCCATCAATATTATAAATATTATTCGTGTTATGCATGGTTTTACCCGACAGCACAGCCAGATCGCTACGCTCATCACTCTGCTTATACTGATCTATGCCATTTTCATGGTCAGTTTTACCATACAGATCAGTCGGTTTTTTACCAATAGCCTCCGCAAAAGTCTCATTGCAAAGAATGGTATTTAAATTAGCATCTTTGGCTAAAATATAATCGGCCGACGAATTAATCATATTTTCCAGCAGGATGGATTTCTCCTGAAATTTTTTTTCGGCCGCCAACCTGCTCATTTCGCTGCGATAACCTTCAAGTACCCGAGCGCAAGCAGCAATAACCGGCTGCATTGTTTCGACCAGTGCATCATCGTAACCGCCTGGGCGATTAGCAAATCCCAGGCAGCCAATAATTTCGTCTTCACAATAAATGGGTAAGCCAAGAAAACAGTCCAGAGCGGGATGACCGAGGGGCATCCGTCCACAACTACGACTGTCATGGGTCGGGTCATTAGCGATAACCGGGGCATTGGTAATAATACTCGCAAAATAGAGGGCATCGGTCGCATAAAATTTTAATCCGCTTGCGTAGTTATCTTCCCAAAAACGCCGACTGGCATCATCCCAGGCAACATTAGTTATCGCCAATGATTGGAGGAATTGGGTACCGGTTTCATCGTATTTTAATTCATTAATGAAACCAAACCGGCTATCAGTCAACTCAAGAATATCCGTTAATAAGCTGTTGAATACCTCATCAGCAGGTTTCGACTTGATATAAAGCGTTTGCAACCGATTAACGCAGGACATTATGTTCATACAGGCTTCGCTGGATAAGTTTTTAAAGATATCAATCAGTTTTGTTTTTTTAGAGTCTAAGATACGCCTCTTTTTTACAGGCTGTCAATGAAATAGTTAAAGCGTTAATGGGGGGATAATAGCCAAAATCAAGGAAAGCGGAACTAACGCCTATAATTATTCGATTTACAGTAATTTTCGTGCAGATTCCGGCTTTTATGTAAGTTTTTGCTTTCCACAATGGAGCGTTTCCGCAATAATAAATCAACACGTTTTCAGGGGGACTTCAGTTAGAGGATATTTTTTAAATACGCCACTCGCTTTGCCCTCCCCTGAATACTGACGAATAACCTTGTTTCTGTCACCTACCGGGAACAAGACAAAAAAACAGTGAACATTGTCTCTCGATCGGCACAAGGCGGCCTATACTTTGGGTATGTGAAAACACAGTTTTCTAAAAATTTATTTTTCTCGTGCAGGCTGCCCAGCTGCAACAGGTTTACTCACCTGATCATACAAACGCAAATGACGGAGTCTCCATGTCCTTATTTAAACAACTGTTATTGTTAATCTCGGTCTTTTTTTTAATACTTTTTAGCGTCAATTTTACGTTAAGCATCAATAATATTAAAACCTATCTGGAAGTTGAATCGCAAGGTCACGCTCAGGATACGGCAACCTCGTTGGGGTTATCGCTAAGTCCCCACATGACAGATACCACCGACCCAGTAATTAAAACCAAGGTTAGCGCCATTTTCGATAGCGGATATTACCAGAAAATTCGATTGGTTGATGCCAACGACAAGGAATTGGTTTCTCTAAGTAATGATAAAGGCGTTGAAGGCGTACCCGGTTGGTTTATCGATTATTTACCGATGTTCCCAGTAACGGCGGAAAGCGAAATCAGTTCTAACTGGCTGAGGAGCGGCATGGTGTATGTGACCATAAACCCCTCTTTTGCTTATAGTAAGCTCTATAAACAGGCAAAAACTTCGTTTTTCTATTCACTAATAACACTGGTGCTTTCAATTGGTTTGTTAATGCTGTTGTTACAGATAACATTGGCATCCTTAAAAAGAATTAATGAATGTGCAATACACATTAGCGAAGGCCATTTTGAAACCATAGAAAACCTGCCCTGGACCACTGAAGTTAAAAATATCACGGTCTCGATAAATGCCATGTCGAAAAAAATAAGAAGCACTATTATCGCGCTTAACAACAAACTGGATGAGATGGGTGCCAACCTGTTACGCGACGATTTGAGCGGGCTTTATAAAAAATCGGTGTTCGATACCGATATGATGAATCTAATGATGGCTTATAGTCCGGCTTATTTGATGATCATCAAAGTAGATAGCTTGGCTGATCTTATTAAAGATCGCGGTAACGATGCTATTGACCAACTTCTGCAAGCATTTGCCAACACCTTGAAACAAGCGGCCGAACGGTACCCGGAAACCCTCATAAAAACCTACCGTTTTTACGGCGGTGAATTTGCAATACTGATTAATAACGGCAACCGCGAACAGATTGAATCTATCGCTAAAGCATTAAGCAATGATTTTTTGGAGCTGGGCGAAAAACAGTCAAAATCTGATTTGGCGCATATCGGTATAGCGCCTGTTAATCCGGTATGCACCCCGAAAATGATGCTTGATTCTGCTCATGAGGCTTATGAACAAGCGAGGCTAATCGGCGCAAATAGTTATTACCTGCGTGACGATGATAATTTTGCCAAAGACATTAGCGAATGGAAAGAATTAGTCTTCAACTGCATTGATAATACCGACTATTCGCTGTCGTATGCCGGACAAATCAGCAGTTTTGAAACGGGCCAACTGCTTATGGAAGAAACGTTTATTCAAGTGCGTGACAAAAACGGGCAATTAGTCGCCATTGGGCCTTTTGTTGCAATGGCCGAGAAACTTGCCAAAATTATAGATCTTGATAAAGGTGTCATCAACCAGGTGCTTGCTCACATCCTCAGCACCCCTGCTTCCCATGCCATTGCCGTTAACTTGTCCATCGACACCATCAAAAATATCGGCTTTCGCCTTTGGCTGGAAAAGCTCTTCAAAAACAACCCATTGGTAACCAGGCAACTGGTGTTTAGTTTTTCAGCGTATGCGGTTACCAAGGAACTGGAAATCTGTCTCGATTTTATTGAGGTGATACATCAATGGGGCGGCCGGGTTATGATTAAGCGTTTTGAATCCCAATCAATGTCTCTTGAAATTACAAAAAAGCTTAACCCCGATTTTATCCGGCTTGCCAGAGAAATAGGCAAAGGTATCAGCCTTTCCCCGCAAAAACAGGAGTTTGTGCAGGCGTTGCAGCAAATGGGCGACTTGTTGGACATCATTGTGCTTGGTGAAAATGTTCAAACTGATAACGACTATAATTCTTTAAAGGCGACAGGAATTACCGGTACCAGCCGTTAAAGATCGACTACTGACCGGTTTTATTATTGTTGTCATCGCGGGTCTTGGCGTTTTCCATGGTTTTTTTTCAGAACCCGATATGAATGAAGATTGGTTGCCGCTTCAACCCGTTATGCTGGATAAGATTGAGCGCAAATATGACGCGGCAACAAGGCAACGCTTTATCGATTGGCAACAACTGATGGTTACGGGAAAATGCTTCCGGAACGAGACAAGCTACAACAGGTTAACGATTTTTTTAATCACCATATAACCTTTTCCAGCGACCTTGTTGTCTGGCTAAAAAGCGACTATTGGGCTATGCCTGTCGAGCTGTTAGCCAAAGGAATCGGTGATTGTGAGGATTTATCGATTGCCCAATATTTTACCTCGATAGAAACCGGTGTTGACGAAAACAAGCTGCGAATTACTTATGTCAAGGCGTTACAGCTCAATCTCCCGCACATGGTACTGACTTATTTTGAATCTCCCCAAGCTGTACCGCTGGTATTGGACAACCTGATGCCGAACATCCGTTCTGCTGCAGAGCGCAGTGATTTATTGCCGGTGTATAGTTTTAACGGCAGCAGTTTATGGCTGGCTAAAATAAAAGAAAACGGCCAGCCCGTCGGAAACGCAGATCGACTCAATAGGTGGACTAATCTTAAGCAACGGATGCTGGAAAAAGTATTTTAATACCAGACTGTGGGAGCGAATTATAATCTGGCATGACGGGACAGATAACAGCCCTTGAAGGGATGATCTCTATAAAATCATCCCGCTTTAAATTGATAACCCAAAACAAAATAAAGTTTAACTGCCTATTATTCAGGAAATATCTTCAAGTATGGGTTTACGGGCACTATGACAGCCGAGCATCCCTGAAAATATAGCTTTTGCAGAAATATCGCAATAGCCTTGCTCTTCAAGCAGAACAGACAGCTCTTCGGTTGAATAAAAAATCTCCAACGCATTAATAAAATACTGAATCAAATTGTAAGCGGCTGGACTGCTACGAAACAGCAAACCGGTGCCACTCAGGCACATACGCAGATAAGCGTAGTAAAGTTTTTCAACGACCCGATTACTGGGTCTTAACATATCGCAGTGGTAAAAGTGTCCACCCGGCTTAAGGACACGATTAATTTCTCCAAACATGTGCGCAATTTTTAAGTGGCGTGAGGCAAACTGCAAGGTGACGACATCAAAGTGATTATCAGGAAAAGGTAAAGTATGAACATCTGCAATCACGCTATTAATATGAAACCCCAAGCTTTCAGAACGTTGCCGCCCGACTTCCTGCATGTCGGTACTGCGATCAATGGCATAAACGTCCAGAGTCGGTTCGCGTTTAAGCAAAGCAATACCAATCGCATTAGTCCCTGCACAAACATCGAGTACGCGCTGGTTTGGCTGCAATTCAATCATCGACATAAAGGTACGCAAAAACCAGTTCCAACAACCCAGACTGGCAACTTGATTGCCACGATCGTAATACGGGGCAATGTTCTTAAAAGCATCATTCAGTTGTTCAGACCACACGATACTAAAAGCGGATTCTCGAACTTGTTCACGATTGGTAAGGGGTGGTAAAGCCATAGATATAATTCTCTGTTGATTAAAATTTATTGGTTTCTGTCCGTTCTCAAGCTGGAGCTTCACTGCACCCAGTTAAGCGACAGTTGGTTAAAAAACGGGAGTGCAACCGCTTTAGCTGTTGCATGCAAACAGCTAAAGCGGTTTTACTCCAGCAGCAGTATATTATTACGATACCTAATGGTGGGCAGTGACGCTGGAACTTGGGAACCAGCGAACGATGACCGTTACTTCTGCGTCCAGCGTGGCATCCACATTTGAGCAAATGAGGTGGCAAACATAACCATGGCTGCCAAGCTATAGCCTAAACCGCCAATCATAGTAAGCCAGGCGCAAGATGGCCAGAACTTGGTCAGCCACCACGAGGCGACATCCAACACCAGAAAAGCAAAAGGCGTTGAAATCAGGATCAGTTTCCAGAACTGATTAAACTCGGCCAGGCCGAAAATGGCTCCGACAAACAGAAAAATAAAGCTGATGCCAAACAAATGGATATGAGACACGCGCGTCAACGAGGCAATACTGGCGCCATGATCGGTTTCGGCCAAGCTTATTGCTACATCAAGCTTACTGACTTCCGGCAAACCGGATTCAGCATCGTGACATTTAGCGCAGTGCTTCTCAAGTAAAGGCCCTACAGTGTTCCACTGGGCAACCGGCGCTTCATCACGCACCCATTTAATCAAAGTAATATTAACGTCTCCCGGCGATTTATCCTTCATTTTACCGGTAAGGGCGGCTTCCAGCTTGGAGCCTGAGCGATTACCGTAATAACTGTAAACAATATCATCCATCGACAAACCTGCCTTGCCATCTGCCTTGCCATGCGTGAGCATAATCTGGGCGCCCGCCATGCACAAACCCAAACCGACCACCAGTAAAAACCCGGTGAACAACACCCGGTAGGTCAAAGACAGTGTTCCTAACGTTAAATCATCCTTCGTTCCGATCATTTTTATGCGCCTAAAAGTTATATAGTAAGACAACCTTACCAAAAAGATAGGGTTGGTTGAAGCCTGGTTTGCGGCGTTATAACCGCCTTTTAAATTACCTGATTATCAAGCAATGAAGCGTGACGGGGGGGGCAACCTCCAACCGGCATCACTGCAACAATGGCAGCCCAATCTACCGGAAACCGCAACTATTTTATTAAAACGCGTAACTATATGACAGAGCGACCACATTAACCGTGTAACCCTGTGGCTGTAAGCCGGTCGGCATAACGCGATTGGGTGTGTAACCAAACTGCTGCCCATTGTAAAAATAGTCGGTGCTATTCAATTTTTGGTAGAGATAGGTCAGGGAAACCTTTCCATTTTGGAGGACTTTATAATTGCCGCTGAGCTTCAGACTGAGCAAATTATTGTTAATATCCGGCAAAGTTCCGCAAGTAAGTGAGGTTAATCTTCCACAGGAGGGATTATAGGGAACCTGCGTCGAATAACTTGACGCGTCCAGCGCATACGAAGCATCACCAATTATTTCCAGTTTGCCATTCAGCAAGCCACCGTGCCGGGCAAGAAGACCGAAGGTGTTACTGTTATTGTCAAGCTTATTAGTCCAGATATTTGTAGGTGCCGTTATTTGAGAACCATTGTTGCCACTGCGCAGATTTCTTTGCCCATTCTGCCAGCTCCAATACGCAGAAACACTGCTATTTTCGGTGTAGTTATAGGTGGTGTCGATATTGACGCCCGCTGACTGCCCATTCTGCACGCCTAGCGTCGCGTCATATTGGTCATAGGCAAAACGGCCATTCACACCCAAATCCAGTTTTTGAGTGACCTGCCAATTGACGCCAGCTTTCCCCAAATTCTGGTTGCGGTTTGCGTAGGGGTAAGCAACGTAACCCAAAAAATTACCCCCGTTAAGGACAGAATGAGCTACTGCTGTCGTTTGTCCATAATCTCCGGAATTAGCCAGATAGCTATTATCTGCATCTGCGCGGCGGTTGGCGTAAGTGTAACCAGCGTTAAAGTTGACATCTTCAAGTGCCTTTAAGCGGTAAGTTAAACCAATTTTGTCCTCGTTACTGGTGGGACTGGCAACACATTGGGCACCACCCACCACTCCATTACACCAGCGTTTGAGGTTCTCGTGCTCATAAGCCAGAGTCAGGTTTTGCGCCTTGGTCAAACGATAAGCCGCCGCCGCTTCATATTGCGTCTTGCTGTTGCTATAGGGGGTATTAACCCCGTCGTAGATTTGAGTTAATTGATTGGTATTTCCAGCGATATTATTATATCTATATAGATTCGAATCCGTCCGGTTGTCGCGTTCATTAAATTTAAACCCGGCACTCAAGGTTAGATCCTTGATGCTTTGATTGGTCAGCTTTAAGTCCCCGTGAGTGGTTTGCACAACGCCATTCAGCGATGAGGACGGCAATCCGTTTGCCCGCATCATGTCAAACGAATTTCCGCTGGCTTGCGGTATAAGGGTCGGCGCGTAACTATTGTTTTGCGTGTTATAGCCGTAAGAAAATCCGCCGGCCAGTTTAGTGGTCGATGAAAAGTCATAACCGCCGGTCAGGTTAGCTTGGTGCAGGGTATTGCTGGGGGCGGTACTCATGGTGTTGTTTACAAAACAACCTGTACCCGAACAAGTATTTGCCCCGTTGCTGCTAAACGCACTCTGCCAACTCAAACTGTTATAATCGTCATGGAAAAACGACCCATAATAACCGCCGGTTATATGGGCTTTGCCGCCGACCCAGTTCAGGGCGGTATTGACGTTATCCGTCTGGTAATTTGTGGGATTCATGATGATATTAACGGCTTCGGCACGCCCCAAATTTGTGCCAGGACTAAGAGTTATACCGCCTTGCGACCCGGTACCGATAAGTTTGGCACCGGACTGATCAAGGTGATTGTAATCAAGCTGCGCACTTAATTGTGGACTGAACGTATAGGAAGTACCAAATGAACCGTTCCTGCGTGTGGTGTGCTCTTGTTCGGTTTGGAAAGCACCTAATTGGGTTGAATTCAGGTTTCTTGCACTAGGACTGGATTGACCGTTAATAGAGCCAAAATTTGCGGGCATGGTAAAATTATTCCCGCCAGGACTGCCTTGCAACGGTGTTTGATAAGTATCCGTGATGTTGTGCTGCAATTCATCATAGCCCAGGTTTAATTTCCATTTACCCTGATCGCTGACCGAGCCGTCGAGTGAGCGGGAGGTGGTGCCGAGGTTTGCCCCTCCCAGTTTCCAACGCAGAGCGCTATTTTTACTTTGATCGTAGCCATTACCGCCACGCACATCAAAACCGCCAAGGCCATAAGCGCCCTCTTTGTTCAAGCCGTTGTATTCACCGAACTTGGCCGAATCTTGGCTGGAATACAAGGCACCAAAATCAACCGTATTGGTAGGCTTTGTTAAGGCGTCAGTTTCACTGTCGGCTGCATAAGCACCTGGCGGGATTGCAACCGTTGCCAGCAACGCGCACTGCACCGCTAACGCCAGGATACTGACTTTCATTTCTTCATTACAAGTTTTCATGATTGTCTCCAAGTTTTACATTAACGTTGCAAGAGTGCGCCCGCAGGATCATTCGAACCATGCACCATGCTATGGCAATTCATACAAGCCCTGCCGGTAAAGCTTTCACTTGGCAACGTTGGGCTTAGCCCACCTTGCATACCGGCGGCATTTCCGGCAACAGGACTTATACTGGCATGCGGACCATCGTGACACTCATCACACAAAAATGGCGGTCGTGACTTCAGCAACGGCGTAATGTTGGAACCGTGCGGAGTATGGCACGTAGCACAGTCCTCGGTGACCGGCTGATGTTCCCACAAGTAAGGTCCACGTTTTTCAGCATGGCAGGTGTAGCACGTTTCAGTGACCGTATTTTTCTTAAGTAATTTGGGCCCGGCTGAACCGTGAGGATTGTGGCAATCGGAACAAGCGACCTTGCCTTCACCAATCGGGTGATGAGAAAACTTGCGAACTTGCGCCTTCTGGTCTGTATGGCAGGTAAAGCAGACATCGGGTTGCGTCCTTTTGTCGCGTACCTTGTCATGCGCTGCATGGCTTTGATGGCATGAGGTACAGGCTATGTCAGCAACCTGGTGAGCCCCACCCTGCCAGTGCGTACGATTTTGATCTTTTTCATGACAGGTTAGACAGGCTGTATTCTGGTCTTTTGCATCACTAGCCGAGTAGGCACCTTTCTTGATTCCAAAGATAACATCGGGTGAATTAGTCTTACTACTTATATGTTTTTCACTTTCGCCGTGGCATCCTTGACAAGATGGCGTGCGTGAATCCGCTTTGTTGCCATGCGGAGTTTGATAAATGGTAAGAACAGGGGTCTTATCGTTTTCATCATGACAACGGGTACAAACCGAGTCCCTGTCCATTTGTTGGGCGGGAGACTTGGTAGCGGCTTTTTCTGCTGACGGCGGCGTATTTTCGGCGTACGCAGACGCAAACAATAGTCCGTACAGCAAGATAAATTTAATTAATAGTTTCATAAGGCAATAGTTCCAGCAAGTTTTAAGAGACACAGACAGCGCTTAATCAGGTTGATTTATATAAAAACATATGCGTGTACAACACGCACCAATCTCCTTTTCCTGCTGGAGAGGGTTGGAAGAGTGGAAAAATAAATCAAGCGTTTATATTTTCCACGTATCCCTTCTCCCATGAGAGAGAGGGAAGCCCACTTGTATCAATATCTATATGATTTAAAGTGGACTTGAATTTTTACAACAGCTCTAGTCTTTCTGGTCGGCAGAAAATTAACCCGCCATCAATCATCTAACAGACGTTGTTAGTTTTTTTTCAAGCAGGTATTTTTTGTCTAAATGGTGAGGCGGTATTTTTAGTTTAATTAGCCATTAAAACCCATGAATGCCGTCACCACCTAATTAAGAGTGACTAAAGTGAAAGAATCCAATCCACCAGGTTTTGGATTTCTTTTGGATCATCCGATTTCAAGATCATGTGCGCTTCTTCATGTCCGTCTGGAAACTTGGCTGTTTCACCGGAACTTAAGTGATGAAGTAGTTTTTCTTCGCCTTTAGGATCTGCTTTAAATTTTGCGGCAATTTTGGTCCAGGCAGGGCCGTCTTTGTCCTTATCAACACCGTGGCATCTAAAACAATTGTTTTGTTTGGCAAAAGCTTTTGCTGCATCTGGATCAACTGCTTCTGCATTGGCAGAAACACAAAATACAGTGAGAGCGATTACGATAAAGGTTTTTGGATTCAGAAAATAATGTCTCATAGCGTCTCTTATCGGCACGGGTTAAATAAGCTTACGGATGATAGGGTAAAGCATTAACTGATTTATTGTCAAATAAAAGTTTTGTGACAAGCCGATTGTATCTGACCCCTTAAGCTTAAAAGTGTTCAATTTTTTGTTGTACCCATGAAAAATACTTTTACTACAAAACTATCACTGATAATTTCAAGGAAAGTAGAATTATTTTATTTGTGATGGCCTTGCATTATATGGACTGCCTTTTTAGGCGAAAAAGACATCGCAGGTCTATACAGTACCGTAACGAACTGCTGCCCGTTTACGAAATGATTCGATCATTGAATCGCAAAGCTGTTTAAATAAACCACCTAAAGCCAGATCCAATAATGTGTTGGAAAACCGGAATTCAAAGTGCAGCGAAATAATACACTCATGAGTTCCTAGCGGGGTAAATCGCCAAACACCTTTAAGTGCTTTGAAGGGACCCGTTTCCAGATTAATTGTTATGGAACGGCCTTTTTCCATAGTATTAACCGTGGAAAATTTAAAGCCGATTTCACCCTTGGCGATTTTCATGGTGGCCCTGGATTTATTATCCGGTTCTTCATGGACTTCAGAAAACGTACATAACGGGATGAAATTGGAATAGTCATTAATATCATAAACCAAATCGTACATTTGATCTGCTGAATAGGGAACGGTTACCTGCTTATTGATACTGGACATGATGTTTTACGAGTGACAAAAAGAATAAAGGGTGTCAGTTATACAGGGCTTGATTTACGGATTACGTCGACATGAAGTCAATCAACATTACTCAATATCAATGTGTACTTCATTAAGCCTAAGAAACGGCAGTGTCCATGGTGGATCGTAAGCTGCAGAACGTGAGGGAGAAAGGGCTTTGTAACCCTGTTGGGTTAACCAGTTTTTTAAGGTCTCAGCATTCTCTTCAATACCCGATTCACACAGACTGCCGGTATATTGAATAACTGCGACTTTTTTTTCGGGTAGCTCTTTAATGATGACCGCTTGATCATTAGGCACTGGCGCAGTTAAAACCGAATACCCCTTAGGGAGTACAAAAGCCATCAGCCAGACATCCCCGGATTTTTGCTGAATAACCGGTGCAGTCATGGCCAGGGTTTCAGCTTGTTGCTCTTGAATAACGGGTGCTGTCATCACCATTTTTTGTTGTTTTTGGTTGTTGCCAAAAATATAGCCGGCAAGGCGTTGAAAGCCCTTATTACTACTGCTTTTATAATCAGCAATAACTTCCGTTTCCGCGACCGCCAGCGCCGGATAGTGTCTGATTTGGATGTGCCCGTAATCATTAAGCACTTGATAAGTTGGCTGATCTGCCGTGCGTATGCCAAACACACTACAACCTGTCAGGAAAATAGTCGTTAAAACCGTGATCAATTTCTTCATTGGATGTCCTTAAGGAAAGGCAGAAATCAGCTGAATAAACATCACTCAAGCCGAACCGTAAAGAATCATTATAAGCTACGAATTGAATTTTAACCTGTTTCTGGCTGAGAGTCTTTGCTAATCAGGACCTCATTTATGGGGAAAACGGGAATTTTAAACATGGGCATTTAAGGCTTTAAGAAGCGATTTTATACTGGCATAAGATAAATTTTTTTCCGTAAATAACAAATAGGACGGGTAAATTTCCGGCTGAAATTTTTTCCAGAAAACGTCGCGACCACCGAGACGAAAAACTCTCTTTGCAAGTTGATAAATCCAGCGTGTGATTGTTTCGGAAAACCCGCTTAGTCCGCTAATTTTTCCCAGTTGTTCCGCTGGAATCGGGCCTATGGTAATGGACTGGCACTTCTCTTTTGCCAAAGCTTGAAGCGTAGAAATGACTAACAATTCTGAAATGCCATGGGGGGCATCTTTAGTTATCATGACATTGTTTAGATGCCATCCATTATGTATTTGGAGCTCATTGAGCATTATTATTCCAACTATTTTTTCTCCTTGTTTGGCATAGAACCAGCGTTTACCCAATTGATCGTTAAACAAGGTAAAATCAGCTAAATAGACTTGAGGCCCTTGGCGTTCCTTTTGCCATGTCGTTGCGACTTCTTGTATTGCCTTTTCAATAGTAAGATTATCTCCAGAGTATTCTTGTACCAAAGCCCCTTCCCTTAATGCACGTTTCACCCTATTACGGACTATGCCGGCTTTTGATCCTGCATGATCAACGGGATTGCTAAGGGGATTAAGTACAAACTTTTCTGCGAATTCAAGCAAAACAGAATCGAGATTTTGGACGGCCCAGTTAGCAAATTCTTCTGACACAATGAGATAAACAACCCCTATTTTCCGGATTCGGCAATACTGTTGAAACGCTTGGGCTAGTTTCGGCTTGTCTGCTTCGGCGCAGACCGGATCGCCAAAGACCACGGCATTACCGGCTTCAAGGCGATAGCCAATGAGACCTTCCAGGTGTGGATCGGAGAAGATTTGGCATTCGGGAGACAAGATACCATCGGCATTGGTATCGCCCCATTTACGCACAAGGTTTACTACCGCACTACGATCAAGAAACTGTTTTTTATTTTCTAATGGCGCTTTCATAAAGGTTTTACCCGCAATCTTTATCTCTTCAATTTTATTTTTTATTCTTGCGTTATTATATACTCTTAAAAATGAGAGCAAAGCGAAGGGCTTGAATACTTAAGCCAATCCGAATGACAGTGAGAACTTGCGTTTCCGGTGCACCACGCGAGTGGACAGGAATCGCCATTACATGCTTCGCTTGGCTAGTCTTATTACGGCCTATGTCTTATTGCCCCTGCAATCGACAGGTTACAGGTTTTATTGAAACGGTTTGCGTATAATGTCATAAACTCATCCAGTTTGGCAGAGTAGTTTCCCGCCTCAGAGCTACTGAGTTAATAAAAAAATTAAATGCGCCACCCAAGGGCATCATGCTTTCGTTACCACTTTGTAGTGTGTCCAAGAAACTCGCCTTAAGTGCCGCTAAACAAAGCCCGACAGGGTATCCAACCTTACTAACACACATAGATCACAATGACACTAACTACACGTTTTGCCCCCAGTCCAACCGGTTATTTGCATGTCGGCGGTGCCCGTACCGCTTTATTCTCTTGGCTTTATGCACGCAAACACGGCGGAAAATTTATTTTACGGATCGAAGATACCGACTTGGAGCGTTCAACGCAAGAATCGGTTAATGCCATTCTGGAAGGTATGTCGTGGCTGGGTCTGGATTATGATGCCGGGCCTTTTTATCAAACCCATCATTTTGATCGGTATAAAGAAATTATCCAGCAGTTATTGGTGCAGGGTGATGCCTATTATTGCTACTGTAGCAAAGAGGAGCTGGAGCAATTACGTACCGAACAAATGGCTAATAAAGAAAAGCCGCGCTATAACGGTAAGTGCAGGGAATCAGACGAGTCACAACTAGACAGGGAGCCGGTGATTCGCTTTAAAAATCCGGTTGACGGCGTCGTTACCATCACCGACTTGGTTAAAGGCGATATTGTGGTTGCCAATAAAGAACTGGATGATTTAATTATCGCCAGGGCTGACGGCACACCAACCTATAATTTAACAGTTGTTGTTGATGATATGGATATGAAAGTCACTCATGTTATTCGGGGCGATGATCATATTAACAATACTCCCAGACAAATGAATATTCTTAAAGCGCTGGGTGCCGAGCTTCCAAAATACGCTCATTTACCCATGATTCTGGGAGCTGACGGCGCACGCTTGTCAAAACGGCATGGTGCTGTCAGTGTAATGCAATTTCGTGATGACGGTTACTTACCGGAAGCGTTGCTTAATTACTTGGTGCGTTTGGGCTGGTCTCATGGCGATCAGGAGATATTCTCTATCGATGAGATGGTTGAGTATTTTGATCTGGATGATGTCAATGTATCAGCATCGACTTTTAACATGGAAAAATTATTGTGGTTAAACCATCAATACATTATGAACGGCGACCCTGCCCATATCGCGCGTCATTTAAGTTGGCATATCGGGCAATTAGGTATTGATCCTGCTAATGGCCCTGAGTTGGTTGATGTGGTAAAAGCTCAAAGAGAGCGCAGCAAGACGCTGGTTGAGATGGCCGCTGCAAGTGTTTATTTTTATAAAGACTTTGATTCCTACGATGAAAAAGCCGTTAAAAAGAATTTTACGCAGGGATCCGATCATGTTTTAGCGTGCTTACACGACCAACTGGTTGCCTTGACTGACTGGAATGGTGAAGCAGTGCATCAAATTATTATCGATCTTGCCGAAACCCTGGGACTTAACATGGGTAAAGTGGCACAGCCTCTTCGGGTTGCGATTTGCGGGTCGGCTGTTTCACCCGCTATTGACGTTACTGTGTCACTGCTGGGGCAAGAAAAAACTCTGGCTAGAATAGAAAAAGCCATCAATTACATAAGAAGCTTAAATTAGTGTTGGACTTTACCGGTAGTTTCTATATAATACCCGTTCTTGACTTGGGGCCATAGCTCAATTGGTAGAGCGCAACACTGGCAGTGTTGAGGTCAGCGGTTCGAT
>CAIUYS010000451.1 GCA_903903365.1 uncultured Methylococcaceae bacterium | reverse complement strand
CGTGTAGTGGAAGTTTAATTTCTGAAAGACTATAGTCGTGAAGGGAGATTGAAATAGCAGAGGAATAAAATCAGGCAGACAAGGCTGGCGTCGGCAAGCGATGCAGACAAAGCAAAAAAAACGGCGAAAGCCGTTATTTTTATTACAGAAAAAAGGTGTTGAACTGGGGTTCTGAACAAATAGTGGAGAGGTTAAAAAGTAAGCATTGTGTAGCGCTTATTTACCCTTTAGCCAAAAAATAGGTGATATGCCCTATTCAGTAGGTGATATGCCGCACTAAAGGGTGAGAAATTAAACTGGCGTTTGGCTTGTAGCCTGATGTTGGAAGCATTAATGCCGAACAAACCCATTGTATTAAGCAATTAAAATACCAAATTTAGCGGCATTTTGTCGCGCGGCAATATGTCACATTTTCAAGACTTAATTAAGCCGCTAAACTCTCGTTCAACTTGTCGTTGTGCGCTAAACAACATCAGTTAACCATCCTTCCTCTCGATAATGCGAACTGCACAATGAGTTCGCATTTTTTTTAACGGGGTTATTATGAAACGCAGACAGACATCCATCGATTTTCACCCGATCAATCATGCCGAACTCAGCAGAAAAACCGCAGTCCATGAAGCGGGTCATGCCGCTGCAATTTATCTCGGTAACAAACAAAAACAACTGCCGCCGGTTTTTTTTCAGGTTTTTATTAAAAAACTCAAGTATGACTTTCAACTCGCTGAATGCTTATGCCAATCGGGCGATGATTGTAAGCATTGCTTTACTAAAATAGAAGGGGGTCGTTTGATTCACACCTTGCCATCTTCAGTTGAGGAAGCAGTCTGTGACTTTTCTTTAACACAAAAACAGTCTTATCAAAGCGCTTTTGAAGCGGATATTATCAATTTACTCGCCGGCCCCTTGGCCGAGGCGAATTATGTTGCCCTGCGTGACAATGAACCAATTAATCCACGCCTGATAAATTTAAATGCCCTACATTATTATGGCGGCTCTGCTGATTTAGAGACCCTCAACGATTATCTGGGCTGTCTTGTTACCAGCCAGTCTGGCCGTGAAAAAAAACTGACTGAGTTATTTTTGGCAGCCTTCAACTTTATAAGCGATAAATCGAATTGGCATGCCATTATGGCCCTGGCGGATTACATTTTAGCGGACAGTAAAAATATCATCGATTGTGAAGAAATAATGGCCGTACTTGATGATCACTATTTTATACACAGAAAAAATACCTGGTGCTAATGATCAGCGTTAGACAAATTCTCGCGCACCAAACAAGGCAGTGCCAATCCGGACAATGGTCGCACCTTCTGCAATCGCGGCGTTTAAATCATCACTCATCCCAAATGAGCAGCTATCCAGTTCGGGATTGTTCAATTTTGCAACCGTCTCATAAAGTGTTTTATAAGGTTGACGTTGCAAGTCAAAATCCTCTTTAGGCATAGGCACCGCCATCACATCACACCACGTAACGTAATGTTAGGAAATACCGCCACAAGTTAATACAAAGTTGATTCTTTGAGAACGAAACCTCGCTGGATGCAAGCAAAGATAAGCCGTAAAAAAACGACAAAGATCCAATCGCCAGATGTGGAAAACCGCATGTGCGGTGGTGTGGAGGGGTGACGGGCACAATCCTG
>CAIUYS010000450.1 GCA_903903365.1 uncultured Methylococcaceae bacterium | reverse complement strand
GTTCTTGCCCCAAGTGGTTAAATCCGCACGGGTCATGAAAAAAGCCGTCGCTTATCTGATGCCGTTTATGGAAGCCGACAAAGCCGGAAATGAGCGGCAAACCAACGGTAAAATTCTCATGGCGACCGTAAAAGGCGACGTGCATGACATTGGTAAAAATATCGTTGCCGTGGTCTTGCAATGTAATAACTATGAAGTGATTGATTTAGGCGTTATGGTTCCTGCCGAAAAGATTTTGCAAACAGCACGTCTGGAACAAGTTGACATTATTGGTTTAAGTGGCTTGATTACGCCCTCCCTTGATGAAATGGTGCATGTCGCTAAAGAAATGCAGCGTCAAGGTTTTACCATTCCGTTAATGATCGGTGGTGCTACTACCTCCCGTGCCCATACCGCAGTAAAAATTGAACCGCATTATCAAGGCCCAACGATTTATGTAACCGATGCGTCACGCGGTGTGGGCGTGGCCAGTAATTTGTTAAGCACCGAGTTAAAGGCTGACTTTATTAAAAGCGTGCATGATGAGTACGAAGAAGTCAGGGAGCGGCACAAAGGCCGTGAAGCGAAAACCAAACAACACTCACTGGAAGATGCCAGACGTAACAAGTTTAACTGGGGACGTTACGAACCCGTTAAACCGTCATTTTTAGGTATCAAAGTCTTGGAGCACTTTTCGCTGGAAACGCTGGCAGGGTATATCGACTGGACGCCATTTTTTCAAACTTGGGAAATGGCCGGTAGTTATCCAAAAATACTTAATGATGAAGTGGTCGGTGTTGAAGCCAGGCAGTTGTTTGAAGAAGCGCAAGTGATGCTGAAAAAAATTATCAACGAAGAATGGTTAACAGCAAGAGCCGTGGTCGGTTTTTTCCCGGCCAACAGCGACGGCGATGATGTAATCGTTTATACCGATGATACGCGCAAGACAAATCTGGAAACTTTGCACCATTTGCGTCAGCAAAATATTAAAGCGCCGGGGCGACCCAATTTTTGTTTGTCTGATTTCATTGCGCCCAAAGCCAGTGGTAAAGCGGATTATATCGGTGCTTTTGCCGTCACTACCGGCATCGGTATCGAAGAAAAATTGCAGCAATTTGAGCAAGATCACGATGATTACAGCTCGATAATGCTCAAAGCACTGGCGGACAGATTGGCCGAAGCGTTTGCAGAATATATGCATCAAGTAGTCAGGAAAAACTATTGGGGTTATGCCGAAGAGGAAACCTATGAACCCGAACAATTAATAAACGAAGCTTATCAAGGCATACGTCCGGCACCGGGTTACCCTGCGTGTCCTGATCATACCGAGAAAGGCAAATTGTTTGATTTGCTTAAAGTAACCGAAAATACCAGCATTGAACTCACCGAAAGTTATGCCATGTATCCGGCATCGGCTGTCAGTGGCTGGTATTTTTCTCATCCTGATTCGCAGTATTTTAATGTCGGAAAAATAGATAAAGATCAATTGCAGGATTACGCCAAACGTAAAAATATCGCCGAAGAAGTGGCTGAACGCTGGCTGGCGGCGCATTTACACCATTAAGGAAACAACCCGTGTCATTACCACAAAAAGCAAGCTATTCAATGGAACGCGTGATGTATGCCAGCCGTTGGCTGCTGACACCTATATACATAGGTTTCAGCCTCACCTTGGTGGCGCTTTTTATAAAGTTTTTTCAAGAAACTTATCATTTTATTCCTTTTATCCTGGAGCTTGACGAGTACCAGTTGGTGTTAAAGTTGCTGTCATTAATTGAACTTACCCTGGTTGGTAATTTGATTGTTATTGTGATGTTCAGCGGTTATGAAAACTTTGTGTCACGCCTGAATATTAACGAGGAAACAGAAAAGCTGGATTGGCTGGGCACCCATGATTATGGGTCGTTAAAGATGAAAGTGGCGGCATCCATCGTGGCCATATCATCCATCCATTTGCTAAAAATATTCATGAATATTGAGACAGTGCACAATGACAAAATTATGTGGTTTGCACTGGTCCATTTGACGTTTGTTATCTCGGCGCTGTTAATGGGTTACCTTGATAAAGTGACCAAACATTAATGCTTCAGTTACTGCTTTTGGGAACATCCGGTTGCCATCTTTGTGAACAAGCAGAGCAGATTATCACTGCTTGCTTGCCGGATAACCTTGGGGTCACGATTGAAATGATAGATATTGCCCAGCAAGAGCAATGGCAAGAAAACTATGCAATACGCATTCCTGTTTTATACCATCCGGAAACCCAAAAAGAGCTGGGTTGGCCCTTTGATAAAACGGATGTTATGCAATTTATCAAGGTGTTAAATAACGGCAAGCAACATTGATGCTGCAAAGCAGAATCAGCCGAAGATATTAATTTTAAAGGCTTTTTTATGTTATTTGTTGTTTAAAGTTAAAATCTTTCTGTTATTATCGATGCCATAGCTATCAAATGTGTGTAACAAATTCTGCCCAATTAAAAGTTGAGAGTTTTTTGCGCCAACGATGGCGCTAATGTTATAAAAAGTAGTGTCTCCAATGACAATCTTCTCAATATTGACACGCTCTTTAGTATTGATACTGCCATCAGCTAACGTATACACACCTTCTTTTAAAATATCTTTCATAGCAATTGATGTTGATTGTATCAACGTTGCTATAACATTAAACGGGATAAACATTTCGCTTGCGCCTGTATCCAATATACCATCTACTGTAATCGAATCATTAAGGGTAACGGGTACAATATATACACCATTACGTTCGGTTAATAGTATTTCATCTGCCAAACCGCTAAAATCAGGGGCTAATATGAGGAAACTAAAAAGTACTTTTTTAAATTTATTTTTAGCACTCATATATCACCACTTCCTCAAGAATTTAATCAACGCCAGTATTATGAATATTTACTGATAAGCGTAGACCATAAAATTATTTTAATATTTTTAAATGGCGTATTGAACAACAACCCTATCTCCTTTGGAGATGGGCGGTAAGAATTGTGTAGTTGCCTATACTATTTAGCAATCAACATAATAACCGCATAAAAATGAGGATTTGGCTATAATGCCATGCAACCACTAACAACTGCTGACACAGGTAAGCCATTATGACAATAACAACGAGAACAATTTCAAAATTGCAATACTATTTTGAAGTCAAAACAAGCCAGATAAAAGATAGCGAATATTATCAAAAATTGCTTGCAATGCCGCCACTCAAACGCTGGTCAACCTTGGCAGGCTTGTTTTTATTATCACAGTTTGTCTTTTTTGGTTTTTTATATCTGGTTTTTGGTAAGGTAGTTGTTGTCGGTTTTTTTGCCAGTATTTTAGCGGGTCTGGCTACCGGTGTAGGTGCTTTACCGGCTTTGTTCTTTAAGAATATCTCACGTAATTTATTTAACAGCATGTTGGGCGCGGCGGCCGGTGTTATGTTGGCGGCGACTGCATTTTCCCTGCT
Organism: uncultured Methylococcaceae bacterium; assembly: GCA_903903365.1. Taxonomy (GTDB): domain Bacteria; phylum Pseudomonadota; class Gammaproteobacteria; order Methylococcales; family Methylomonadaceae; genus Methylobacter_C. Next base: position 7,956 of record CAIUYS010000450.1, on the reverse strand, counting down.
GGTACCCGGTATCACTTACGGTAATTTAATTTGGCCGGGGAAAGGCATTTATGTTGTTTCCATAGGCATGTTGATAGGTGCTGCGTTTTTACATTACGCTGACCGCCAACTGCCGCATGTGCATTTTGATTCAATTTCAGACGTGCAATTGTCTTCCTTAAAAAAAGTTTGGCTGTTCATCATTGCCATCACTATCCACAATTTTCCTGAAGGCATGTCTGTGGGCGTCAGTTTTGGTTCGGGCGAAATGAAAAACGGTGTCGTTCTGGCAATCGCCATCGCTTTGCAAAATATTCCTGAAGGTTTGGCCGTTGCCTTGCCCTTGGTAGGTTTGGGTTACAATAAATGGAAAGCGGTCGGCATCGCAACATTAACGGGTCTGGTTGAACCGGTGGGCGGTTTGCTGGGCATTACCATGGTGACGGTTTTTGAACCTGTTTTGCCGATTGCCATGGGCTTTGCAGCAGGTGCCATGCTCTTTGTTATTAGTGAAGAAATTATCCCTGAAACGCATTCGAACGGGCGCTCACGTTATGCAACCTTTGCTTTGATGATTGGCTTCATTATTATGATGGTTTTGGATAACATGCTGGGCTAATCGACTTTCATCCATTAAAGATATTACAGACCACGAAAACACGAAGAAAAACCAAAGAAAAATCTTCGTGTTCTTCGTGGTGAAATGTCTTAAGTTGATATCTATGGGGCTAATACGACTTTCACCAACGAACTTTCCCGAGCGTTTTCAAGGACAAGAATGGACAATCTTCAAAACAATTTGCAACACTTTTTAAGTGCATTAACTACCGGTAATTTTTCCAACGTATTTAACTTTTCAGTGGAGCGTTTTTTATCGCTACTGGCTACCGGCAATATTACCGAATTATCAGCGACAGCCGCGACCAGTTTTGCCCTGATTGCAGCGGCGGAAATTGGCGATAAAAGCCAACTGGTTTGCATGACTTTAGCATCCAGACACAGAGCCATGCCGGTTTTGCTGGGTGCTATCGCGGCTTTTGCCTTTTTAAATACGCTGGCCGTTGTTTTTGGTGTTGCCATTGCTAGTTGGTTGCCGGACTACATCGTAGCGGGCACGGTTGCTTTTTTGTTTGCCGCCTTTGGAATTCATTCTTTACGCATGCAAGCCGATGATGACGAGGAGGCCGTTAAGGAAAAAAGCGGTCATGGTATTTTCTTTACCACTTTTTTATTGATTACCGTAGCTGAATTTGGTGACAAAACCCAACTGGCTGTCGTTGCCTTAAGCAGCACGGCAGCACCACTGGCGGTATGGCTGGGTTCTACAACTGCACTTGCATCAATATCAGCTTTGGGTATTATCGCCGGACGCACCCTTTTAAAAAAAGTGTCTTTAGTCTTGTTGCATAAAATTAGCGGAACCATTTTTCTGGTGCTATCGGCTCTTGCTATTTATCGGGCTTATACCAGCTACACAAGCGTAGTTTCGATTTAAAAAGCATAAAATTTAGCCATAAAAACCAAAAGCAGGCGCTTTTAGGCGACACAAAAAGCCCGAAAAACTGCAAAGAGACATCCATTAGACAATGGTTGCCCAGCGTGTGAATGACGATGGAATACAAGAGAATTATTTCGTTGATTAATTGTCGCTTTTAGGCTTAACGACTATTAATCAAACGCTTTTTTCTAAACAATAACGCTCTAATCCAGCCGGTTTATTAATAAGACTATCAATGAATGCCGTCGTACGAATTGACCTGCATCATCAGTAACGTATAGAATTGGCAACTTATTTGAGTGCGTTGGGGTAATATTCGACAACACTCGATAAAGACGGGTTTATTAGGTCGTTCGATAAACCCGAAACGTTGGATTTCATAGAACCGCCTCAATGTGAAATCTGGCTATCTATAAAGTGAGGTGAATTTTTTTGAGATATATATTATGGATAAACTAAAAGCACTCTCTTTTGACTCATTGACCGCACTCTCATTAAGTATTGGCGGTCTGGCCGGTGTTGCAACATTTTTGGCAGTAGGGCCTTTGAGCGGATTCTTTTTTATATGGGCCGCAACTATCGCATGGGCTGCCTACTTTTTTCTGGGTGCGACTAAAGAAGCGTTGATAAACACTATTGTGTGTGGAATTTTCGGCGTATTTATGGCTTGGTTCACCGCTATTTTACTCACTAATATCCCATCAACAGCCCTTCTTGGCTTTCCTTTTATGGCGGCTATTACCGTTGCTATTGCTGTGATAGTGATGTGTCTTGCGGCAAATATTCCACAACTCGCTACAATCCCTGCCAGCGTTTTGGGTTATTCATCAACGTTTGCTTATTTGTTGCAAACACCTGACAAATTAAATCAAGAGGTTCTGCTGAGTATTTCTCTGAGCAATCCTTTGCTGGTAATATCTATCTCCATCGTTGTTGGTACTTTTTTTGGTCAATGGTCAGCACAATTGAGTGCAAAACTAACCAAGTAAACTGATTAAACAAGAAACGTGTATGAATAGTATGCACGTTTCTTACTGTTCCGATTAATTCACCACAAAGACACGAAGAACACGCAGAAAGAAAAAATCATCTGTAAACTGTTTCTTTTTTTGATGTTATGTTTGTTTGAGGTCAGGACGGGTTAAGATTAAATACCGTTTCAAAGACAAATTTCTTCGTATTCTTGGTGCCTTCATGGTGAATTTTTTTAAATTCAAGTCACTTAATCAAATAAATTATCAGGAATTTTTATGCTAATTCTCGGCGTGGATATAGGGGGTTCTAGTATTAAAGGAGCCATTGTTGACACTGAAACGGGTGAGCTGGTTACTGATCGTTACCGTATTGATACGCCACATCCGGCAACGCCGGAAGCCGTTGCAGCAATCCTTGCGCAATTGGTTATTCATTTTAACTGGAGCGGCTTGCTGGGCTGTGGTTTTCCGGCCGCTATTCAACACGGTGTACCGCGAACAGCTTCTAATATATCACCCGCATTTATTGGTATCAATATAGAAAGGTTGTTTTCAGAAGCCACTAAATGTGCCTGTTATTGCGTGAATGATGCGGATGCAGCCGGTATGGCAGAAATGCATTTTGGTGAGGGCTTGGAAGCCGGTGTTGTTTTGCTGATAACTATTGGTACCGGCTTGGGTACCGTTCTTTTTAGTGATGGTAAGTTACTGCCCAATACGGAATTAGGTCATTTGTATTTAAAAAATGGCAAAAAAGCTGAGCATCATGCTGCTGATGCGGTTCGAAAAAATGAAGATTTAAGTTGGAAACGATGGGGCAATCGCTTTAACAATTACCTTAATGTAATGGAAAAATTGTTTTGGCCTGATCTGATCATTTTAGGAGGCGGTGCGAGTAAAAAGTTCGAAAAATTTAAAAAACATATTACCGTAGAAGCGCCGGTAAAGCCGGCCGTTTTTTTAAACCAGGCAGGCATTGTTGGCGCGGCCTTGTATGCAAAATCAAAAAATACCTTGATCGATAGGTAGGCAACTCGCAATAATAAGCCCCCAATTTACAGTGGTAGGGTGCGCATCGCGCACCTAAAACCGTATCTACTAAACGGTTTTATTTGCACCACAATCTATTGTTTTTTTCTACCTGTAGCGTAAATTAGGGCTCTTTCTCTGGCATGGTTGTGGTGCGCGATGCGCACACTACTAAACTAAACATTAGTCATGGACGGTATTAGTAACGCATTCACTCACTGATTTACATGCTTGATTTTATTGGACGCTATGTAATATTGATGAGGTACATCCTTGTACTCTGGATTCCGGCGATCCATGCCGGAATGACGGCTCTACGATTTGTGTTAATATCAACTCGTCAGATAAACCGCCTTAGAAATACCCCTCTATGTTGGCTACAGAAAATATCATAAAAGAGCATCAATGCTTGAACAGCAATTAAACGTATAAAAATAGACAACTCCTAAATCGGACAGCCTGAAATGCCATCCACACACGAACAGGATTAATGGTTATGACTACCAAAACAAAATTACGCTGGGGTATTTTAGGTGCGGCCCGTATTAACGAGCGCTTACTGCCCGCCATCGTGGAAGCTTCAAATGCCAAATTGGTTGCAATTGCCAGTCGTCGCCCCGGTGCGGCCGCGCAAACGTTGACCCAGTTCGCTCCGCATCATCAACAGAATGTTCAAACCTACAACAATCTTGAAGCCTTGCTGGACAACGCTGGAATTGATGCCGTGTATGTACCGCTGGCCAATCATGAACATGCCGAATGGGTGCTGCGAGCGATTGAATGTGGCAAGCATGTTTTGTGCGAGAAACCGATGGCGTTGACCGTGGCTGACATCGAAGCCATTAAAGCGGCCTCGCTTAGGCATAAAGTGACCGTTATGGAAGGTTTTATGTACCGGTTCCATCCGCAACACACTCGCGTTCAGGAATTGATTAATTCCGGAATAATAGGCGAAGTAAGGTCAGTGCGTGCCAGTTATTCTTTTATGATGAAACCTGCACGCCTCTATCGTTTGGTAGAAAGTGTCGAGCATGGCGGTGGTGCCATGTGGGATATTGGTTGTTACGCCATTCATTCAGCACGGATGTTTTTTGATCAAGATCCGGTCGCTGTCACAGCAATAGCCAAATATGTTGAAAGCGGCGCTGATATTACGACCAGCGGTATTATTGATTTTGGCGCAGGAAAATACGCGCATTTTGATTTTAGCTTTGAGCGTGCGCGGCGCTGTGATTATGAAATTACAGGCACAAAGGGCGGCATAAAATGCCATGTTGTCTGGCAACTGCCGGGCGACGTCCCTGTTATTTCATGGTGGACTGAAGACGGTAAGCACAGCGAAGAACGCTTGCCCGCCGATAATCACTTCCGTCTTGAAATTGAGCATTTTAGTGACTGCGTATTAAATGGCCATCAGCCTTTGTTGTCGCTGGATGATGCAAAAGCTAATTGCCAGCTTATTAACGCGGCCTTGCAATCCGCAGCGGAAGGACGAGTTGTAAAATTGACTCCCATTAAATAACTGATTATAAAAATAAAAGTCAGATAAACTAATGAAATGTTGTAAAATGACCGGTTTTGAGTTTAAAGGCCGAGTTTTCGGTATATAAAAACAGTGGCTTATTTATGCGATGTCCGTTTTGTGCGGCACAAGATACACGGGTTCTTGATTCAAGATTAGTCAATGAGGGGGATCAGGTTCGTCGTCGACGTGAATGTAATGCTTGTAAAGAGCGCTTTACCACGTTTGAAACAGCCGAATTAACCCTACCCCGAGTTATCAAACGGGATGGCATTCGTGAGCCTTTTGAAGAGCGGAAATTGCGCTCAGGGATGTTAAAAGCCCTGGAAAAAAGGCCTGTTGGCAGTGATGCTATTGAGTCGGCCATTAATCGTATAAAAAAAGAATTAATGGAAATGGGTGACCGTGAAATACCGGTACAGGCACTGGGCGAAAAGGTCATGAAAGAGTTGAGCTTATTGGATCACGTTGCTTATGTCCGGTTTGCCTCGGTGTATCGCAGTTTTCAGGATGTGAGTGAATTTACTGACATGATACAAGATTTACAAAAAAAATAATGACAGTACGGCAAGATGCCTTTTATATGGCCAGAGCCCTTCAACTGGCTAAAAAAGGACGTTATACAACCGACCCCAACCCGCGCGTGGGTTGTGTTTTAGTCAGGGATGGTCAGGTTATCGGTGAAGGTTGGCATGTTAAAGCCGGTCTGGGTCATGCAGAAGTTGATGCGTTAAAACACGCCACGGATGCTAACGATGCCACCGCTTATGTCACTTTAGAACCCTGTAGCCACCATGGCAAAACGCCGCCGTGTTGCGATGCCTTGATAAAAGCCGGGGTTAGTCGTGTCGTGGTCGCCATGCAAGATCCTAATCCACTGGTGTCCGGTCGCGGACTTGAAAAACTCAAGGCCGCAGGCATTGAGGTGATTTGTGGTGTTTTACAGGAAGATGCACACACGTTAAATCGTGGCTTTATTAAACGAATGACAGAAAATCGTCCCTTTGTCCGCAGCAAGTTGGCGATGAGTTTGGATGGACGTACCGCAATGGCTTCGGGTGAAAGTCAATGGATCACTTCAGCCGAGGCCAGAGCCGATGTGCATCGGTTAAGGGCGGAAAGTTCAGCTATTTTGACAGGTATCAATACGGTACTCGCTGATGATCCTGCCTTAAATGCCCGGGTTGATTGGGCTGTAGTACAACCGGTTAGGGTCGTACTGGATTCTAAATTAACCATGCCGGTTACTACCCGGATGGCGAAGTTGGCCGGACGCAGCCTGATTTTAACGTGTTCACAGGATGAACAAAAGCGGCAAGCTTTGCAAACCGCAGGTTTTGAAGTTTATCGACTCGCCAGTAATAATGGACGACTGGATTTACCCGCAGTGATGGCGTTTTTGGCGCAGCAGCAAATCAACGAAGTATTGGTTGAGGCGGGCTCTGTACTTAATGGTGCGTTACTCAAAGAAAATCTGCTTGATGAGCTGGTTGTTTACATGGCACCCTGCATTTTGGGCGATCAAGGACGCGGGTTGTTTACTGTGCCGGGATTACAGGCGATGACGGATAAAAAAAGCTTAACGCTGCGTGATGTCAGGCAGGTTGGGCCCGATTTAAAATTAACACTAACACCGTAATGACGTGCAAAATCATGTGTTGCGCTGCTGATAATCAGGAATTTTAATGTTCACAGGTATTATTTTAGCCATAGGCAAAATAGCGGCAATCGAGCGCAGGGCAGGGGATTGCCGGTTAAAAATAGACACAGGCAGTTTATCCCTGGCAGACGTTGCGTTGGGTGACAGCATTGCTGTTAACGGGGTTTGTTTAACGGCGGTGGAGTTGGGCGCACATTATTTTTGTGCGGATGTGTCCAATGAAACCTTGTCCAGAACCATTTTAAATAACGCAACAACAGGTACACCGGTTAATCTGGAACTGGCTTTAACGCCCTCAACCCGAATGGGCGGACATATTGTTAGCGGACATGTTGACGGAATCGGTAAAATTATCGGTAAAAAAGCGGATGGACGTTCGTACCGTTTTACCCTTAAAGCCCCTGACAATCTGGCTAAATACATTGCCGAAAAAGGCTCCATTTGCATCAACGGCATCAGTCTGACGGTCAATGAGGTTAAGGGGGCAGAATTTAGTGTTAATATCGTACCGTATACCTTAAAAGATACCACGCTGGGCGAGGCGACAGTAGGCACACCCGTTAATCTTGAAGTAGATTTGCTGGCGCGTTATATGGAGCGTTTAATGCAAGGCGAAGCGGCCGCTTATAATCAGGGCGGCATCACAGAAGAATTATTGCAAAAAAGTGGGTTTTTTGGTTAATGAATACAATTGAAGAAATTATAGACGATTTACGGCAAGGAAAAATGGTTATCATTATGGATGATGAAGACCGCGAAAATGAAGGTGACCTGTTAATGGCAGCCGCTTTTACCCGACCGGAAGATATTAATTTTATGGCCCGTTATGGACGTGGCCTGATTTGTTTAACGTTAACCAGCGAACGTTGTCAGCAGTTACGTTTGCCGTTAATGGTTAATGAAAATAAAACCGCGCATTCAACTAATTTTACTGTCTCTATCGAAGCGGCAACGGGCGTGACTACCGGTATTTCCGCAGCGGATCGGGCGCGTACGGTACAATGTGCGGTAGCGGCAGATGCTAACGCGGATGATTTGGTGCAACCGGGGCATATATTCCCGTTAATGGCCAATCCGGGCGGTGTCTTACGTCGTGCCGGACACACTGAAGCGGGTTGTGATTTTGCTAAATTGGCGGGTGTCGATCCTTCGGCGGTTATCGTAGAAATTCTTAATGAAGACGGTACCATGGCGAGACGACCGGATTTGGAAATTTTTGCGCAGCAGCACAATCTTAAAATGGGTACCATCGCTGATTTGATTCATTATCGTATTCAGCATGAAAATACGCTGG
>CAIUYS010000449.1 GCA_903903365.1 uncultured Methylococcaceae bacterium | reverse complement strand
CTAATGGGAATTTGAATTTTCGCCCCTCCTCAGGCAATAACCCAGTGACTCCGGTTTTGTTTTCTAATGGAGTCAATGCTGATGTAGGTCGAACGGAGAGGATTCCCTCAATTGAATTGAGTTCAGTCTATAAGGGGCTGGACAAGCATATATTGCGCTTTAGCACCGGTTTTCGCTATGAAGGAATTACCGCTAGTGAGCTTAAAAATTACGGGCCGGGGGTTATCAACGGTACCCCGGCTGTCGTTGGCGGTTCATTAATAGATGTTACGGGGACACCTTTCGTCTATTTGCCGAATGTTCATCGGACAATTGCGTCTTTGGTGGCGCAGGATGAATGGCAACTCGCTCACGATTGGCAGTTCACTGTTGGTGTGCGTTATGACCATTATTCAGATTTTGGCGGAACTTTTAATCCGCGTCTCGCCTTGGTATGGGATATTAATGAACAACTCACCAGCAAGCTTTTGTATGGAAAGGCGTTTAGAGCGCCCAATTTTGCAGAGCAATTTACCCAGAATAATCCTGTAGTGCTGGGCAATAAAAGTTTACAGCCCGAAACCATCAATACTTATGAATGGGCTTTCAGTTATCGGCCAGTTTCATCACTGAGCACTGCTGTCAATGTGTTTTATTATCAAATTGACAAGCTTATATCGGCAGTGCCTGATCCATCAACAGGAATAAACATTTATCAGAATAGTGGCAATCAAAACGGCTATGGAACCGAGCTGGAAGGGAATTGGCAACTTACTAATAAATGGAATATAAAAGGCAATTACGCCTGGCAACATTCAATCAACGAGGCAACCCAAAGCTATGTAACAGGCGTACCCGAGCATCATGTTTATGTGGCGCTCGGTTGGCAGTTTTTGCCGCGCTGGAACTTACAGCCGCAGTTTAACTGGATAGGCGGCAGAACCTCTGTATTAAATGATAATATTACATCGGGTGATAACTGGAAGTTGAGAAATTATGAAACGGTCGACTTAACATTACGGGGTAAAAAACTGTTAGGACATCTCAATCTCGCGGCCTCTTTACGCAATGCGTTCGATACAAAGTATTATGAACCGACTGCTTTCCAAGTGCCGCAAACTCTTCCTATGCCGGGGAGAAGTTTTTATCTTGAAGCATCGGTTAACTTTTGACGACTCCTTATGTTGTTGACTTAAAGCTCTTATGAGCAAGCGCCGCAATTAAGCCGATTTCCTGCGAAAGATGGTCCCGGATTACTGGTCTGTAGTTCTCCCAAGAGCACGCGACTTAATGATTGACCGACTTCTTGACGCTTGGCCAATAACAGCCTTTATTGGTGAGTAAATCCCATATGTCCGGATTTTTTTCAGTTACATTATTTTGTAGCTCCGTTGCTTTTAACATTGTCGGCCAGCGTTCGCCGTGATAATCCCCCAGTGGACCAATTTTTATCAAATTGATGCCCAGTGCTGATAAAAAACGTAACAACGCAGGCTCCATAGCGGCATAGGTATAGTAAATATCGTTTTCATAGCTTGCTTTAATGACACAAACCATTAAAGCAAGACTAATATGTGGAAAAGTTCGCCGCTCGTCTAATGTAAAATGATCCGGTTTCCAATCAGTACGGATACCCACTAAGGTATGCGCTTCATTTTTCCTTTTTTTAAACGCTTTCGATACACAAAACCGTGATATTTCTGCCAAGTGCTTTCGATCAATAGCCCCCACCACTGAAATATTATCGATCTTACAATAAATCTCAGCCGGAAATAATTTTTCAGGGTTATTGGCATCAGGAAGAACAAGTCGAGTTGTCGCGGCATAATCTCCAGAACTCCGGTGTCGTATCAGATAATGAACTGATTGTTGGTCAAATTCGTCAAATTCCAGCCCATCAAGATAGTGTTCAGGATTTTCAAACTTGGTTTCAATGCAATACACTTGATAACGCAGTTTATAGACCTCATTTTTAAGTGCGTTAGTAGTCGCGGGCACCATCTCAAAATATTTATTAAAAACGTCTATAGTAGCCAAGTGCTTGTCTCCTAATTAATCAGGTGCAGTTAATATAACAGTTTATTACATTGGTTTTAATGAATGGTTTCGGGATGGTGAAGAGGTTGTTTTGCACATTATACAAGCTGCACTTTTTAGGTTTACATCAACCAGAGTGAACCGGCATCAAGGGAATAAAAAGTCATTGGTAAATCACTGCTTGTTTACGACTTAGGAAGGTTTTTAAGTAGTATAATTTGAATTGGCAAAAAAGCTATAGATTTTCAGATAAATAATTTCGATTTTAACGGATACCATCCCTTTAAGGGATGTTATCCGTATGGGTTCCAAACTTCATGTAATGGAAATTTAATTTCTGAAAGACGATATCAAGGTACCATACCTATCACAAACAAGCGCAGGATAAGCAATGACACAATCCAAAGGTTATGTAGATCCCCAATATCTTCTCGCTGTTGGTAATCAGCTTAATCACATTAAGCAACGTTCCTACGCGCTCATGCAAATCCAGCTTGGTCACAAGGTACTGGATTTAGGTTGTGGTCCGGGCACTGATACGATTACTTTAGGATCCTTGGTGGGTGTAAATGGACAAGTCATTGGCGCGGATTATGATGAGGCCATGATCACCGAAGCCGAGCAACGTGCCGAGCAAGCCGGTGTCAATGCATGGGTCAGACATCAGCGCGTTGATGCCGTGTCACTACCCTTTGCAACAGCTTATTTCGATTCCTGCCGTAGTGAGCGATTGTTTCAACATTTACTTAATCCCGCACAAGCTTTATGTGAAATGATCCGGGTAACAAAGCCGGGCGGCTGGGTGGTGGTTTTGGATACCGATTGGGGCACGTGGTCTACAGATAGCGATGACACTGATATTGAACGTCGCCTGGCTCGCTTTCTGGCTGAAACCTTTTTGCACAATGGTTGCTCGGGGCGAAAATTATACCGCTTATTCAAACAACAAATGCTGACCGATATTTCATTTGAAGTGTTTCCTCTGGCTACGACTAATTATGCCTTGGCACGACAGGTAACGCAGGCGGAAAGAAGCGAAAGGGAAGCACTTAAAGCGAGTGTCATTACGGCTCAAGAACTCCAGCGTTGGCAGACTGGCCTTGAGAAAGCGGACTCAGAAGGTATTTATTTTAGTAGTGTAAATTTGATCATGATTGCCGGATGCAAAAAATGAATTTGCTTTTATGGCGATTCGATTCGATTAGTTTCGACGTTATAAAAAATCCAGTATGAGCATTGGTTCTTTTGTCTCCCAAGTCAAGCTAAGAATAGTTAACCAGTATGGGGAAAACCTTGCTCCTTTTGATGGTGAGCTTTACCTGATTAAACAGTTTTACCGGTTGCCGGAGTCTGATCAGCTATTTTCAGCACTTGAAATAGGCTTGGATTGGCAGGAAGAAACTATTTTTATTTTTGGAAAATGGGTTAAGGTTCCCCGCTTGATGTCCTGGTATGGCGATCCCGATGCTTATTATCAGTATTCAGGCGTTAAGCATCAACCTAAGCCCTGGAATGCAGTACTACAGTCAATCAGGGAAACAGTAGGACAGCAATGCCAATGTACCTTTAACAGCGTATTGGCTAATTTATATCGTAATGGTCAAGACTCAATGGGTTGTCATGCCGATGATGAAAAAGAGCTGGGACACAATCCGCTCATTGCCTCGTTAAGTCTGGGCGATGAACGCTTGTTTAAACTGCACCATAAAAAAAGTAAAGAAACCGTGGATATTATCCTCAGACATGGCGATTTGTTAATCATGGCGGGCACCCTCCAGCATCACTGGATGCATTCGATACCGAAAACCAAAAAATTTAAAACGCCACGAATCAACTTGACGTTTCGAAAAATTCTGGTGGATTAAGCATCAAATCCCTGTTGCTCTTATCATCCATGCCGGTCACAAAGGCTTTTTAAACGGATAACAGGGGCCTAACTTTACCGATATCTGACTTCTACTGCCGTTGCCCCAAACAAGGATTTTAAGCGCGAAATCAGTTCATCCGTTGGATGTATTCGCCATTCATCACCGAGTTGAACAGCCGCTTGTGCATGCTGAGAGGTATAGTGGATGCTGACAGGGCAGCTACCACCTTTAAACGGTGCAAGTACGGCACTTAATTTTTCAATATAAGGGGTTGGTTCCTGCGGGT